>JACQAI010000471.1 GCA_016195115.1 Pseudomonadota bacterium | reverse complement strand
GCTTCGAGGAGCCCGACGCGGTCGCCGGCACCGCTTGATGGCGCCATGGCCCGGGGTTAACGTCGGGGTATGGCGACCGAGCTGATGAATCCGTGCGGGCTCTACCCGCGCCTCGACCGGCCGCTGGCACAGCGGCGGCCGCTCTCGGAGATCCGCACCGTCGGGCTGTTCGGCAACATGAAGCAGAACGCCGACAAGTTCCTCGACAATGTCGAGCGGCTGATGGGTGCGCGCCACAAGAACCTCGAGTTCGTCCGCTTCACCAAGAACTCGAGCGTGCCGGCGAACTTTACCCACGAGTTCCTCAACCGCTGCCACGCCGTGGTCGCCGCCTTCGCCGATTGAGGCTCGTGCACGTCGTGGTGTATCCATGACGCCGTAAAGCTGGAAGAGCACGGGATCCCGACGGCGCTCGCCTGCACCGACGAGTTCTTTGCGCTGGCCAAGGCCGAGGCCGAGTGTTGGGGCATGCCCGGGCTCGCCCTGACCATCCTGCCCCACCCGGTCGCCAAGCTGGATCCCCGGCAGATCGCCGAATTCGCCGAGCGCGCGTTCCCGGACGTCGTGCATCTGCTCGAGGCCGACGCCACGGCGCTGGCCGAGGAAGGCAAGGCGCGCGACGTGCCGCGCAAGAACCGGCTGCGCTACAACTCGCTGTTCGAAGGCAACTTCAACTCGCCCGGCGCGCCGACCATCCTCAAATCGCCGGACAGCTGGGACGCCATCAACCGCCTGTTCTACCAGCGCGGCTGGACCGACGGCTTGCCGATCGTTCCGCCCACTCAGGAGCGCTACGAGCGCATGCTCAAGGAGAGCGGCCTCGATCCCGACGAGGAGATCGGCAAGGTCGAGCCGCGGCTCGGCATGGCGACCGTCGGCAAGATCGCGGCCAACGCCATCATGGCCGGCTGCGAGCCGACGCACCTGCCGGTGGTCGTCGCCGCGACCCGCGCGATGATCCAGCCGCAGTTCAATCTCAAGGCGCTGCAGTGCACGACCCATCCCGTCTCGGTGCTGACCCTGGTCAACGGGCCGCTTGCGCACGACCTCGACATCAACGCGACCTACAACTGCATGGGCCAGGGCGTGCTGGCCAACGCGGTGATCGGCCGCGCGGTGCGCCTGGTGTTGACCAACATCGGCGGCGCCGCACCCGGCGTCCTCGACCGCTCGACCCAGGGCTCGCCCGCGAAATACGCGCTGTGCTTCGCCGAGAACGAGGCCGAGTGTCCGTGGGCGCCGTTCCACGTCGAGCGCGGCTTCGCGGCGACCGACAGCACCGTCACGGTGTGCGGCGTCGAGGGTCCGCACAACGTCAACGAGCACTTCGGCTCGACCGCGGAGGACATCCTGCTGACGATCGCCGGCGTGATCGCGACCCCGGGCTCGAACAACTCCTATCTCGGCGGCGAGAACCTGATCGTGTTCGGCCCGGAGCACGCCCACATCGTGGCACGCGAAGGCCTGACCAAGGACGACGTCAGGCAGTTCATGATCGAGCGCGCGATCATCCCCGCCCATCACATCGGTCCCGGCCAGCGCAAGACCTATCGCGAGCGCCTGCCCGATCGCGTGGTCGGCGCCCACGGCGAGGGCGGCATGCACATCGCCGCGACCAAGGCCGACATCCTGATCGCGGTCGCCGGCGGCGCCGGCCGGCACTCCGCGGTGCTGCCGTCGTTCGGCACCACCCGCGCCGTGACCGTGAAGATCGGAAAGTAGCGAATGCACCGGCGCCTCGCCCTGGCGATCGCCCTGCTGCTGTGCGCCACCGGTAGCGCCCGCGCCGGGCTCGACGAGCTCGCGGCGGCGGCGCGCCGCGAGGGCACGGTGACGTGGTACACCGGCCACACCGACGCCGAGAACGCCTCGGCGGTCGGCCGCGCGTTCACCGAGAAATATCCCGAGGTCAAGATCTCGGTGGTGCGCTCGACGTCGGAGGTCGCCTATCAGCGCCTGACCCAGGACCTCAAGCTCAGCATGGCGCAGTGCGACGTCTTCAGCTCGACCGATCTGGCGCACTACGCGCTGCTCAAGGCCGACGGCAAGCTGGCGCGCTACGTGCCCGAGAACGCCGCCAAGCTGCGCCCGGAATATCGCGACATCGGCGATGGCATTTCCTATCCGACCATGGCCGGGCTGATGCTGCTCATCCACAACACCCGCAAGGTCGCCGCCGCGGACGCACCGAAGCGTTGGACCGACCTGCTCGACCCGCGCTGGAAGGACCAGCTGTCGGTCGGCCATCCCGGATTCAGCGGCTATGTCGCGACCTGGGTCGTCACCATGCGCAAGCTCTACGGCTGGGAGTATTTCGAGAAGTTCGCGCGCAACCGGCCGCAGATCGGCCGCTCGGGCAACGACCCCATCACGGTGCTGAACTCCGGCGAGCGCTCGGCGGCGGTCGGACCGCTCGGCACCACGCTCAAGAGCGCCGACCGCGGCAATCCGCTGGCGATCATCTACCCGACCGATGGCTCGCTGCTGATGATCTCGCCCACCGCGATCCTGGCCAATGCGCCGCACCCCAACGCCGCGCGGCTGTTCCTCGAGTTCCTGCTCGACGTCGAGCACGCGCGCATCGCGGTGCGCGACCGCTGGGAGAGCCTGCGCCCCGAGGTCGACCCGGCGCCCGGCTCGGTGCCGTTCAGCAGCCTCAAGCTGATCGTCCCGACGGTCGAGGACAACGTGAAGGGCGTGCCCGAGGTGGTCGAACGCTGGCGCGACCTGTTCGGCGGCTGACCTGCCTGCCTCTGACGATTTGTAAGGATTCGAGCGCGCTTCTGCCGGGCCAGAACCTGCTTTAAACTGGCGGCAGTTCCCCCTGGTTGCGAGGTTGCGCCAATGGCCTCGTCCGCCGACCGCGTGCTGCTGATCGGCAGCGTGCCCTTGCCCGATGCCGAGCAGGTGTTCCGCCGCGTCGGCGCCGAGCTCGGCCCCTATCTCGGCCGTATCCCGGACGGCGAGACCGGCGTGCGGGCGCGCTGGATCTATTTCCAGCGCACCATGCTGGAGAGCCACCCGGCGATGGAGATCGACCGCACGGTGCCGCCGCTGCGCCTGGTGCAGTGGGACGGCAAGCTGCTACGCGAGGCGCCGT
>JACQAI010000058.1 GCA_016195115.1 Pseudomonadota bacterium | reverse complement strand
CATTAGTGCCCGACGACGCCCACGTGCGTCCGGAGGGCAGCGAGATGGCCGACAGCGCAATCGCCGAGCGCCCCGACACCGACAACCCGATGGGGACCGACGGATTCGAGTTCGTCGAGTACACGGCACCCGATCCCCAGGCGCTGGGCGCGCTGTTTGAGCGGCTCGGCTTCGCCGTGGTGGCGCGCCATCGCGCCAAGCGGGTGACGCTCTACCGCCAGGGCGACGTCAACTTCATCGTCAACGCCGAGCCCGACAGCTTCGGCCAGGCGTTCGCGCGCGTGCACGGGCCGAGCGTCTGCGCGCTGGCGTTTCGGGTGAAGGACGCGGCGCAGGCGTTCCAGCGCGCGGTCGCACTCGGCGCGCGGCCGGTTCAGGGCACGGTCGGCCCGATGGAGCTCAACATCCCGGCGATCCAGGGCATCGGCGGCAGCCTGATCTATCTGGTCGACCGCTACGGCGAGCGCACGATCTACGACGTCGACTTCCTGCCGGTGCCGGGCGTGCCGGCGACGCCGCCCGGGGTCGGGCTCGCCTATATCGATCACCTGACCCACAACGTCCATCGCGGCCGCCTGGACGAGTGGTCGGCGTTCTATCAGCGTTTGTTCAATTTCCGCGAGATCCGCTACTTCGACATCGAGGGCAAGCTGACCGGTCTGAAGTCGCGCGCCATGACCAGCCCATGCGGCAAGATCCGCATCCCGATCAACGAGTCGGTCGACGACAAGAGCCAGATCGAGGAATACCTCTCCGCCTATCACGGCGAAGGCATCCAGCACATCGCGCTCGGCACGGCCGACATCCACGACCAAATTAGGGCAAAAGTGTAGCGGCCTGCGTTTACGGCTTGTTGCGCGGGGCGGTCCGAGGCGATCCTGAGCGAGGTCGAACGGCGTCGGGCAGCGCCGCCACGGTCGGGAGGGACGGTCGATGCTGAAGCTCTACGGGTTCCACCGCTCGTCGGCGGCGTTTCGCGTGCGCATCGCGCTCAACCTCAAGGGGCTCGACTACGAGCAGGCCGCCGTGCATCTGCGGCGCGGCGAGCAGCGCGCGCCGGAGTTCCTCAAGCTCAATCCGCAGGCGCTGGTGCCGGCGCTGATCGACGGTGCGCACGTGCTCACCCAGTCGCTGGCGACCATCGAGTATCTCGACGAGACCTATCCCAACCGGCCGCTGCTGCCCAACACCCCCGCCGGCCGGGCGCGGGTCCGCGCGCTGGCGCAGATTATCGCCTGCGAGATCCATCCGCTCGGCAACCTGCGCGTGCTGCAATATCTGGCCAAGGAGCTGAAGCAGGACGAGCCGACCGTGCAGCGCTGGTTCAACCACTGGATCGCGCTCGGCTTCGGCGCCTTCGAGGCGTTGATCGCCGGCCATCCGGAGACCGGCAGGTTCTGCCACGGCGATCAGCCGACCTTGGCCGACGTCTGTCTGGTGCCCCAGGTGTTCAACGCCAAGCGCTACGATCTCGACCTCAAGCCTTTTCCGACCCTGATGGGCATCTTCGAGCACTGCATGGCGCAGCCGGCGTTCGACCGCGCGCAGCCCTCGAAGCAGCCCGACGCCGAGTAGGCGCGGGCGCGCTTCACCACTGATCGAACTGATCGAACGGGCTGAGTCCGAGGTCGCGCAGCTGGCGGTCGTCGAAGCCACGGAATGCCCGGGCATAGCGGGCACGCCGGCGCCAGTCCGACAGGCGCAGCGCAAGCCCGGCGAGCAGGCCGGCCGGCGGGCCGTCGTTGCGCGGCGCCGACGGGGCCGGGGCCGGGATGCGGTTGGCGAGGCGGTCGGTCATGAGGGGCTCCGCAAGGGCGACGGTGATCATGCCGTCCTTGTACGCGCGGTCGCCGCGATCGGCCTGTGAAGCGTGTCACAGGGAAAACAAATTTTTACCGCGCGATCGGTGTGATCGCCGTCACACGTGCGTGCGGCGTCAGCCGCCGCGCGCCTTGTCGATCGCGGCGCGCAGGCTCGCGGCGTCGACCGCGCCCGGAATCAGCTCGTTGCCGATGACGAACGCCGGGGTGCCGCGGATGTCGAGCGCGTGCGCCAGCTCGAGATTGCGTTTGATCAGCGCGTCGATCTCGCCCTTGGCCATGTCGGTCTTGAGCTTTGTCGTGTCCAGCCCGACCGTGCCGGCGATGCGCAGCACGTTGGCTTCGTCGAGCGGTCCGCGTTCGGCGAACAGCGCGCGGTGGAACGCAATGTACTTGCCCTGGCCGACCGCGGCGAGCGCCGCGTGCGCCGCGATCCGCGACTCGCGGCCGAGGATCGGCAGCTCCTTGAACACCAGCCGCACCTTGCCGTCGCCCTGCACGGCCTGGAACAGCTGATCGGACACCTGCTTGCAGTAGGGGCACTTGTAGTCCGAGAACACGACCAGGGTGACGTCGCCCTTGGGGTTGCCACCGACCGGATCGCCGGCGTCGCGCTCGAGCCGGCCGCGATATTCGGTGAGCGCGCGCGCCGCTTTGGTGGCGGCCTCCTCGCGTTCGCGCGTCTCGAGCGACTGGATGGCATCGAGCACCAGGTCGGGATTCTCCTTCAGCACCTCGCGTACGATCTCCTTGATGCGCGCGCGCTCGGCGGCCGCCGTCGGGTCCGCGGCGGTCTGCGCGCGAACCGCCGGGATCGTCGCCGCCAGCGCGCCCGCGCAGGCCAACATGATGAGTCCGAGTCGCATGGCTATTCGCGCTCCCGCAAGGCGTGATTTTCGGCGTCCTGGGCTTTCAGCCAGCCGGGCGATCCGGTCGGCAACAGGCGCATGGCGCGGCGCGCCTGGTCGCGCGCGTCGAGCCGGCGACCCTCGAGCAAGGCCTGCTCGGCGAGCGCCATCGCGGCCATGCCGATCTGGCCGCCGCGCCCGTAGGCGATCGCGAGCTGGCGCCACAGGTCGGGCAGCTCGGGCTCGGTGCGCGCCGCGGTCGTGAGGTTGCTCTCGGCGTCGGCGAGCAGCGCCGGGTCGTTCATCTCGATCTGGATATGAGCCAGGTCGATGCGGATCAGCGCGGCGTTGGGCAACAGGGCGACCGCCTCGCGATAGGATGGCAGCGCTTCGGCGACGCGGCCGTTCTCGAACAGCATCTGGCCGCGCAGCTCGTGGAAGTATGGATCCTTCGGGAACTCCTGGATCAGCCCGTCGATCAGCGGCAGCGCCGCCTTGAGATCGGGAATCCGGTAGGACGCGATCGCTCGCGCGTAGCGCGCGTCGGTGCTGGTGTCGCTGGCCGGCCAGATCTCGAGCGTGCGTCCCGGCGGGTCGATGAACGCCGCGAGCTTGGCGCGCATGCGCCGGTGCAGCTTCTCGAGCTCCGGGGGCACCGGCACGTCGCTGTAGCGCGAGCGCGCGACCTGGTTGCGCAGAAAGTCGATGCGCTCGCTGGTCATCGGGTGGGTGCGCAGATAGGGATCCTGCTGGATCGCCGACAGCACTTCCTT
>JACQAI010000470.1 GCA_016195115.1 Pseudomonadota bacterium | reverse complement strand
GATTGTCACGAATGGCGGCGTCGGCGTGGCGCTCGCCGCGAAACGCGCGACCGAGACCATCCCGATCGTCTTCACGAGCGGCGACGATCCGGTCAAGTTCGGCATCGTCGCCAGCTTGAGCCGGCCCGGCGGCAACGTCACGGGCGTGACCTTCCTTGCCGTCGCGCTCGCTGGAAAGCGGCTGGAGCTGTTGCGCGAGCTGGTGCCCGACGCTGCCGTGATCGCCATGCTGGCAAATCCAGACAATTCGAACACCGAGAGCGAGGTGCGCGAGGTCGAGGCGGCGATGCGCGCAAGCGGTCGCCAGCTCGTCGTCCTGAGCGCCGGCTCGGAGAGCGACTTCGAAAGCGCGTTCAGCGAGCTTCGCCGACACCAGGCGGGCGCGCTCGTCCTCGGGGCCGATCCGCTGTTCATCGGTCATCGCAATCGTCTCGTGGCGCTGGCGACCCGCCACGGGATTCCGGCGGTCTATGATCGGCGTGAGTTCGCCGACGCCGGCGGCCTGATGAGCTATGGAACTCGCATCACCGCGGTGCTCCGCCAAGCCGGCTTCTATGCCGGCCGGATCCTCAATGGCGCCAAGCCGGCCGACCTGCCGGTGCAGCAGCCGACGACCTTCGAGCTCATCATCAACCTCAAGGCCGCCAAGGCGCTCGGCCTGATCGTTCCGCAGGCGACCCTGTTGCGCGCCGACGAGGTGATCGAATGAGGCGGCGGGAGGTCATCGCCCGGTTCGCCGGCGTGGCGGCCGCGTGGCCGCTCGTCGCGCGAGCCCAGCAACCCTCGGGTCGGCCGTTGGTCGGCGTGCTGTCGCCGCTGTCACCCGCGGCCGGCGCGCGCAGCATCGACGCGTTGCGGCAAGGTCTGCGCGAGCTCGGCCATGTCGACGGCCAGACCATCGCGCTCGAGCTCCGGTTCGCCGACGGCGCGCCCGAGCGGCTGTCCGGTCTGGCGGTCGAGCTGCTCGCCGCCCGATCCGCAGTCATGGTCGTGGGCGGCCTCGGGGCGGTGGCGGCAGCCCAGACCGCGACCCGGTCGGCGCAATCGACAGCTTGGCGCGGCCAAAGGGCAACGTTACGGGGGTGATCTTTGCCGTCGACGCGGCGCTGGTCGAAAAACGGCTTCAGCTGCTGCGGGAGCTGGTCCCGAGCCTGGCGCGGATCGGCGTCTTGCTTCAATCCGACTATGCACCGAGCACGGTCGTCGAGCGAGCGCTGCCATCGGCGGCGGCGGCCCTGAATCTCGAGATCCGGACGTTCGCCGTGACCGGCGCGGCCGGGCTCGATGCGGCCTTCGCGGTGGCCGAGCGCGAGGCGGTCGAGGCGCTCTATGTCGGCGAGTCCCCGCTGTTCTTCAGCCAGCGACCGCGCCTCGTCGGGCTGGCCGAACGTCTGCGGCGGCCGGTCATCTATGGCTTTCCGGAGTTCGTCCCGGACGGTGGGTTGATCGCGTACGGCGTCAGTCTGCGCCGCGGGTACCGACAGGCCGCCGCCTATGTCGACAAGATCCTGAAGGGCGCCAAGCCGGGCGATCTCGCGGTCGAGCAGCTAGCCGCGCACGAGCTGGCGGTCAATCTCAAGACCGCCGCAGCGCTCGGCCTGACCATTCCGACCCCGATCCTGCTGCGCGCCGACGAGGTGATCGAATGAGGCGGCGCGCGGTCCTCGCCGGGCTCGGCGGCGCGGCGGTGTGGCCGCTGGCGGCGCGGGCGCAGCAGCGGCACATGCCCAGAGTCGGCGTGCTGGTCGCCGGAAATCCCGATCCGGGACCGTTCTGGCGGCTGTTCCAGGAAGCGCTGCGCGATCTTGGCTATGTCGGCGGGCAGACCGTCCGGTTCGAGTTCCGATCGGCGGAAGGACAGGCGGCACGCCTCGCCGACCTGGCGGCGGACCTCGTGCGTCTGAGCGTCGACATCATCGTCACCTGGCAGACGCCCACCGTCCAGGCGGCCAAGCAAGCGACCAAGGACATTCCGATCGTCATGGCGGATTCGGGCGATCCGGTCGGCACGGGGCTGGTCGCCAGCCTGGCCCGACCGGGCGGCAACATCACGGGGATGGCCGGCGTGACCGCCGAGCTGGCGGGCAAAAGCGTCGAGCTCATCCGCGAGATGATTCCGAGCGTGCGCCGCGTCGGTGCGCTGTGCAATCCATCGGATCCCTTTTCGAAACCCTTCCTCGAGCAAATCCAGCTTGGCGGCCGGGCCGCGGGTATCGAGATCCAGCCCGTGATGGTTCGTGCGGACGAGGCGTTCGATGTCGCGTTTTCGCGACTGAGCGGGGAACGGATCGATGCCGTCATCGTCCAGCCCAGCCTTCCGACCAAACGCGCCGCCGAGTTGGCACTGAACAGTCGTCTGCCGGCGGTCTCGGTCCCGAGGTGGTTCGCCGAGGAGGGCGGCCTGATGTCGTACAGCCCGCGGCTTGCGGATCTCTATCGCGAGGCCGCGGTCTATGTCGACAAGATCCTGAAGGGCGCCAAGCCGGCCGATCTTCCGATACAGCAACCGACCAAGTTCGAGCTGGTGATCAACCTCAAGACCGCGCGCGCACTCGGCCTGACGATTCCACCGAGCATCCTGGCGCGCGCCGACGAGGTGATCGAATGATGCGACGGGCGTTCATGACGCTGATCGGCGGCGCCGCAGCGTGGCCGCTGGCCGCGTCGGGGCAGCAGCCGGCGTTGCCAGTGATCGGGTTCCTCAACAGCGCTTCGCCAGACACTTACGCGCCCATGGTCGCCGCGTTCCGCCAAGGCCTGAGTGAAACTGGCTATGTCGAGGGTCGGAACGTAGCGATCGAATACCGCTGGGCGGCGGGGCAATACGATCGACTGCCCGCATTGGCCGCTGACCTAGCCCGTCGTCAGGTGACCGTGATAGCCGCGACTAGCACGCCTGCGGCCCCCGCGGCAAAGATGGCAACTACGACCATACCGATTGTCTTCAGCATGGGCGGCGATCCGGTGCGCCTTGGCTTGGTTGCCAGCCTGGACCGGCCAGGTGGCAACCTCACGGGCGCAACCTTGCAGGCCGTGGAGCTGGGGCCGAAGCGGTTAGAATTGCTGCACGAGTTGGTTCCTACCGCGGCCATCATTGCGGTGCTCGTCAATCCGACCAATCCCGTTGCCGAGACCGTGTCTCAAGACATGCAGGCGGCAGCTCGTACCCTCGGACTTCAGCTTCACTTCCTCCATGCGAGCACAGAGCGCGATCTCGATTCGGTCTTCGCAACCTTGGTCCAACTGCAGGCAGGCGGGCTCGTGATCGGCAGCGGTGATCCATTCTTCAATAGCCGGAGCAAACAGCTCGGCGCGCTCTCGGCCCGTTACGCGGTGCCGACGATCTACCAGTATCGAGAGTTTGCCGTGGCCGGCGGCCTAATGAGCTACGGAGGCAGCATTACTGACTCGTACCGTCTCGCTGGTGTCTATACCGGTCGCATTTTAAAGGGCGAGAAACCGGCCAACCTGCCGGTTCAGCAGTCCACGAAAGTCGAGCTGTTCATCAACCTCAGGACCGCCAAGGCGCTCGGCTTGACGATTCCGCCGAGCATCCTCGCGCGCGCCGACGAGGTGATCGAATGAGGCGCGCCTTTCCGGAGTTGAAGCAACTGTCGAAGTTCGAAGGAAGGCGTCGGCTCATTCGTCTAGCAACACATGCAATGTTCGCTGCGGCAGGCATCAGTTCAACGAGTTCGGCGGTTGCCCTAGCCCAGGGCGAGATGCGACGGATCGGGATGCTTTGGCCCGGGCTGGAACAGCAACCTCGCAATATGAGGATGCGGGCGGCGTTTCAGGATCGCTTGCGCGAGTTGGGCCACGTCGAAGGATCGACAATTCAAATTCACGCCCGCTATGCGGGAGGCGCATTGGATCGGTTGCCGGCGCTCGCGCGAGAGTTGGTGGCGATGTGCGATGTGATCGTGGCGGTCACCGCCGCTTCCAGCGTCGCGGTGCGTGGGGCCACATCCACTATTCCCATTGTCATGGTCCACGTCGGAAATCCTATCGGAGCCGGGCTGGTCGAGAGCCTGGCCCGGCCTGGCGGCAATGTTACCGGGACCACTTCGATGCTGCCGGAATTGGCCGGCAAGCAGGTCGAGATGTTGCATGAAGTGTTGCCGTCGGCACGCCGTGTTGCGCTTCTGGGAAACCCCACGAATTCGGGAACTGCGCCGTTGGTGGAGAGCGCCAGTGCTACTGCCCGTTTGCTCGGGCTCGGGACGGGGGCCTCATGTCCTATACGACCAGGATCGATGTCCACTATCCGCGCGCTGCGGACTATGTCGACAAGATCCTGAAGGGCGCGAGGCCGTCAGATCTACCGGTCGAGCAGCCGACCGGTTTTGAAATGTTGATCAACCTCAAGACCGCCGCGGCGCTCGGCCTGACGATTCCCCCGAGCATCTTGCTGCGCGCCGACGAGGTGATCGAATGAGGCGGCGTGATTTCATCACGGCCGTTGGCAGCGCGGCGGCAGCCTGGCCGCTCGCGGCACGCGCGCAGCAGACCGGCAAGGTTTGGCGCATCGGCGTCCTGGAGACGATATCGTCGGCATTGAATGCGCCCCAGATCGATGCCTTTCGCAGGGGGCTCCAGGAGCTGGGCTACGCCGAACCGCAAAATTACGTGCTCGACTATCGCTCCGCCGAGGGTCGCGGCGAACGGTTCCCCGATTTGGCCGCCGAACTGGTGCGCCTACGGGTAGATCTCATCGCAACGCGAGGGACGCCGGCCGCGCTCGCAGCCAAGAATGCCACCGTGACGATTCCGGTGGTGATGGCGGCGATCGGCGAGCCGCTTGGGGTCGGTGTCGTCGCAAGCCTGGCGCATCCGGGGAGAAACATCACCGGGTTCAGCGCCTTCGTCACCGAGTTGGCGCCAAAACGCGTCGAGCTCGCGAAGACGACGATTCCGGGCATCGCCCGGATCGCCTTCTTCAGCAACATGAGCAACCCGATCATCCCGCCGCAGTGGGACGCCACGAAGGACGCGGCACGGTCGCTCGGCGTCGACGCTGAGCTTCTTGATGTTCGCCGTCCGGAGGATGTGCCTCGCGCCTTCGAAACGGCAGTTCGCTTGAACGTCGGGGCCGTCCTCGTGGGGCTCGATGCCATTACGCAAGCCAACCGGCTGCTGATCGTCGACCAGGTGGCGCGC
>JACQAI010000469.1 GCA_016195115.1 Pseudomonadota bacterium | reverse complement strand
GTCGACGCCGCGCTCGAGCCGCGCGTGCTCGACGGCGAGATCAAGGACCGGGTGTGCGAGGCGGCGCGTGCCATCTCGGCGCTGCTCGGCGCGCCCGCGGCCGCGCGAACCGGCTCTCCGGCTGACCGACCCCTGGTCGCCCAGCGTGCCTGAGCGCGCCACCGTCGGCGACGTCGTCGCGGCGTTCCTCGAGCGCTGCCGCGTCGCCACCGCGTTCGGCGTCATCTCGATCCACAACATGCCGATGCTCGATGCGCTCGGGCGGCGCGCGCGGCTGCGGTTCGTTCCGGCGCGGGGTGAAGCCGGCGCGCTGGCGATGGCGGACGCCTACGGCCGCGTCGGCGGTGGGCTCGGTGTCGCGATCACGAGCACGGGCACGGGTGCTGCCAACGCCGCCGGCGCCCAGGTCGAAGCCGAGACCGCCGGCACGCCGGTCCTGCACCTGACCGGGCAAATCGAAACCGCGTACCTCGACCGCGGCCGCGCCTATATCCACGAGGCGCGCGACCAGCGCGGCATGCTGCGCGCGATTTCCAAGCGCGCCTACCGGGTGTGGTCGGCCGAGAGCGCGCTCGGCACGCTCAAGGACGCGGTGCGCACGGCCCTGACCGCGCCGCGCGGGCCGGTGTCGGTCGAGATCCCCATTGATGTCCAAGAAACCGCGATCGACTGGCCGGCCGATCTCGAGCCGCTGCCGGTGCCGGTCGCCGTACCGTCGGAAGCGGCACTCGATCGCTTGGCCGACGCGCTCGCGTCAGCCAAGCGGCCGCTGCTGTGGCTGGGCGGCGGTGCGCGCCACGCCGGCGCCGCCGTGCAGCGCCTGGTCGCGCTCGGCTTCGGCGTCGTGACTAGCGTCCAGGGGCGCGGCGTGATCGCCGAGGACCATCCGATGACCCTGGGCGCCTTCAACCTGGCGCCGCCGGTTGAAGCGTTTTACGCCACGTGCGATGCGCTGCTCGTGGTCGGTTCGCGGCTGCGCGGCAACGAGACCTTGAAGTACACCCTCAAGCTGCCGCAGCCGCTCTATCAGATCGACGCCGATCCCGCCGCCGACGGCCGCGCCTATCCCAACGCGTCGTTCGTCGCCGGCGACGCCGCCCTGGCGCTCGCCGGCCTCGCCGAGCGGCTGGCCAGCGCGCGGCGGCCCAACACCCCCGACACGCGCTTCGCCGCCGACCTCGCCGCTGCGCGCACGGCTGCCGAGGCGGCGATGGCGCGCGCCATTGCGCCCTACGATCGCCTGGTCGCGGCGCTGCAGGCGGCCTTGCCAGGCGGCGCCGTATGGGTGCGCGACATCACGCTGTCCAACAGCATGTGGGGCAACCGCCGGCCGACGCTCACTGGCCCGCGCGACGGCGTCCACGCGCTGGGCGGCGGCATCGGGCTCGGCCTGCCGATGGCGATAGGCGCCGCGCTCGCCGCTTCCGGCCGCAAGACCGTGGCGCTGATCGGTGACGGCGGCCTGATGCTCAACCTCGGCGAGCTCGCGACCGCCGTGCAGGAGCGCGCCGACCTCGTGCTGCTGGTGATGAACGACGGCGGCTACGGCGTCATCCGCAACATCCAGGACGCCCACTACGGCGGCCGCCGCATGTACGCCGACCTCTATACGCCCGATTTCGCCGCGCTAGCGCTGGGGTTCGGCGTCAGCTACCGCCGGCTCGCGGATCTGAGCTGCGCCGAGACCACCCTGCGCGACGCGCTCGCTGCTCCAGGACCGACAGTGGTCGAGGTCGACATGATCGCTATCGGCCCGTTCGCGTCGGCGTTCGCGGGTCCGCCAGTTCGCAAGGCGTGAAATCGGTGCTCAAGATTGAATCCCTCCGCCGTGCTGCGCACGGGGGGAGGGGGGAACATGGTTGGAGGATCATGAAGCTCGATTGGAGAACGCTCGCAGGCGATCACCGCCGGATAGGCCAGCACGGCTTCCGGATAGTTTAAGGGTTCGGGAACATTTCCGGCCAAGGCTGGCGTCTCGGGAGGCGCGTTCCATCGACATCTCGGCGTGCCATGCGAGCGCTCGCGCGCTCTATGCCTACTGGCGACGGATCCATCCGCCGGATGGCCTGCCGGGTCGCCAGCATTTTGATCCCGCTGCAGTGGTCGCCCTGTTGCCGAACATCGTGCTGGTCGAGGTGCAGCGCGATCCGTTGCGCTTTCGCTATCGGTTGCTCGGCAGCCGCATCGACTCGGTAAACGGCAAGAACCTCTCGGGGCAATGGCTCGACGAGGCTTATGCGGATCATGCGAAAGCGGCCGCGCTGTTGCGCGAGTATGCGCAGGTGGTCGAGACCGGGCAGCCGATCTGGCGGCGCAGCGAGCCGCGCGTCGTCCCAATGCCCGATTGCCGAGCCATCGAGGTGCTGCGCTTGCCTTTGGCGTCCGACGGTCAGGCGATCGACATGATTCTCGGCCTGACCTTGTACTTCGATTCCGCGGGGAAGCCGCTCGAGAGCCTCGCCTACCGCACGCTTGGGTTCGGCGCGGCGGAGACGGTTCGTTGAACGGCTAGTCTGCCGCGTCGCGCGGGGGCAGGCCGCGCCACGCCGCGCGCGGCAGCCGGTAGAGCACGTGGCGCGCCAAGGGATGGCCGGCGGGTAGGCGCGGATGGTCGAAGTCGTCAGCGGCGGTGTGCGTCATGCCGAGGCGGTGCATGACCTGGCGCGAGCGCTGGTTGGCCGGCACCGTATAGGCGACGATCTCGCTCAAGCCGAGGTGACCGAAGCCGTGGTCGATCGACGCGGCGGCGGCCTCGGTCGCATAGCCGTGGCCCCAGTGGTCGCGCGCCAGCCGCCAGCCGAGGTCGACCGCCGGCGTGAAGTGCGCCGCGTAGGTCACGAGCCTCAGGCCGACAAAGCCGATGAACGGGGTCGCGCCGGGGAGCTCCACCGCCCAATAGCCATAGCCATGCGCCGCGAAATGGTCCCGGATGCCTGCCGCCAGCGCATCGCTCGCGGCGCGCCCGGGTTCCTGGGACAGATGCGCCATGACCTCGGGATCGGCCGCCATCGCGGCGAACGGCTCGAGGTCGGCGTCGCGCCAGGGGCGCAGAATGAGACGCGGCGTGCGCAGCGACGGCGCGGCCGCGGCGCCGCTCACATCTTCAGCCACTGCGGCCGCTGCACGGTGAGGCGTGCGTCGCCGGCGGTCAGCGCCTCGCCTTCGAGCGCGGCGGCGTCGACCATCTCGAGCCGCAGCAGCGCCAAGCCGAGACCATCGGCGGCGCTGCGCATTTCGCCGGCGTCGCGCGCGCCCAGCGCGATCGGCGTGCCGGGCGCCGGCGGGGCGCCGTCGATCGCGACCGGCAGCAGCCGCTTCTTGACCAAGCCGCGATACTTGGTGCGCGCGGTCAGCTCCTGGCCGACATAGCAGCCCTTATGCCAGTCGACGCCGTTGAGCTCATCGAAGCCGTTCTCGAGCAGCAGCGATTTTTCCACGATCAGATCGCGGCTGCCGTCCGGCACGCCGAGCGCCAAGCGATGGCGGTCGTAGCCGCCGAGCGCGCCGCGCACGAACCCGGCGAGCGCCTCGTCGAGCCGTGCGGCGGGCACCAGCGCGCGCGCGCCGAGCGCGGCCAACCGCGGATCGACCAGCGCGACGCCGCCGGCGTGCGGCTTGGCGGCCCCGGGCTCGGCCGGCAGCCCGAGCGGCACGAGCGCCGCCTCGGGCCAGAAGGCGACGACCGCGAGGTCGTCGGCCGGCTCGATCGTCACCTTGGCGCGCAGCTTGTAGAGCGACAGGCGCTTGCGCAGATCGGTGAGCCGCGCTCGCTCGGTCTCGAGCAGCAGCGCCTCGCCCAGCTCGACGACGATGAAATCGTGGAGATAGCGGCCCTGCGCGGTCAACAGGCCGGCGTGGATGGCGCGCGCCGGCGTGACCTTGGTGATGTCGTTCGAGATCAAGCCCTGGAGAAACGGCCGCGCGTCGGCTCCGGCGACCTTGAGGGCGCCGCGATGCTCCAGGAGGGCGGCTTCGACCATGCCCGAAAATCCTTGCGCAGTCCGCCCTAACAGGTGGCGCGAAACCGTCGACTTGACAAGGCGTTGATGGGCGCCCCATGAACGGGGGCCGCGTCGTCGGATCACCCATGACCGCCCGTTTGCTCGCCGTTCTCCTCGTCCTGTGCGCCGCGCCCGCAGCGGTCCAGGCCCAGGCGCAGCGGCGCGGCCCGCCGCAGGAGGCGGTCGAGCCCCTGCGCGAGGCCGTCAGGCTGCTCGAAACCATCCGGTCGTCGAACTTGGAGCCGGCATGGCGCGCCAATGCCTGTGCCCGGCTCGCCCGCGCTCTGGTGCGCGTCGGCGACGGCGAGGCGGCGCGGGCCATGTCGACCAACGCGCTCGCGGCGACCGACGAGCCGTCGAAGACGCCCGCCCCGGCGGCGGTGTCCAAGGGCGTGATCTATGCCCTCCTGGTGCAGACCTACGCCGAGCTGCGTGACCCCGAGGTCGCCCAGCGCATCGCCGAGCAGGCCTTCGTGCTGCTTCAGCAAATGCCCGACAAGGCGACCAAGGCCAATCTGCTGCCCTACATGGCGATCGGTCTGGCCGACATCGGCAACCGCGACGGCGCCGGGCTGGCGACGCTCGAAGGCCTGCGCGCCGCGACCCAGATTCCGCCCGGGCGCGACCAGATCGCGGCGCTGGCGCTGGTTACCGCCGCCCAGGCCAAGATCGGCGACCGCGCCGAGGCCGAGGAGACCGTGCGGATTGCGCGCCAGGCCGCGGCCGCGATCGTCGACGCCACCGGCCGGGTCTACGCGCTGGCGCATCTGGCGCGCGCCGAGGCGGCGCTCGGGAATAAGGATCGCGCCCGAACCCTGGCGCGCGACGCCGCGCTGGCCTACGACCGCACCCAGAGCGACGCCGGCTTCGGGACCGCGCAGCGCGTCACCACGCTGGGACTGATCGCGATCGCGCAATCGGAATCGCTCGACCGCAATGCAGCGCGGCAAACCTTGCGGGCGCTGAAACTGACCTCGAGCCAGCTGACCAAGACCTACGAGCGCTTCCAGGCGCTGGTCACCGAGGTCGAGACGATCGCCCTGGTCGACAAGGGCCCCTGAGCATGGCGCTCGCGCTCGGGCGGCCGGACCGCGCCGCGGCGGCGCTGCTGACGCTCGCCGGCTTGGTGCTCGGTCCGTTGGCACTGCTGGCGCCGCTCGGGCTGGCGCCGCTCCTGACGGTGGTCGCGGTCGGTCTCGGCGCGATCGCGGCGCTCGAGCGTCGCTGGCCCGTGCCCTCGGTCGATCTCGCCACCGCGCTGGCATTGCTCGCCGGGCTCGCGCTTGCGTCGGCCCTGTGGGCAATCGATCCGGCGTACAGCCTCACGCGCGCGCTGCGCTTCGTCGCGGAATGCGTCGAGGGTTTGCTGCTGGTCGATGCCGCGGCGCGGCTGGCGCCCGCGGCGCGCCGGCAGGTGCTGGGCGCGCTGGCGCTCGGGCTCGGCCTCACGGTCGGGCTCGCGGTCGTCGATTGGGCGCTCGCCGGCGGGCTGATGCGCGGGCTGCACGGGGCCAAGGCGCCGCCGACCGCGACCAACCGCGGCGCCACGGTGCTCGCCCTGATGATGTGGCCGGTCGTGCTGTTCGTGCGCCACGCGCGCGGCTATCCGATGGCGCTCGTCGCTTGGGCGGTCGCCGCGGTCGGTATCGCGGCGTGCCTGAGCGCGAGCGCGCACGTGGCGCTCGCCGTTGCGACCGTCACGTTCGCGCTGACCCTGTGGCTGCGCCGCGCCGCGGTCCAGGTTGCACTTGTGCTGGTGCCGGTCGCGGTGCTGACCATGCCGCTGCTGCCGCTGCTGAGCCCGCCTTCGGCGCCGCTGCTGCCGGCCGCGCTGCTCAAGCCGTCGGCGATGCATCGCCTGGTGATCTGGCACTTCACCGACGTGCGCATCAGCGAGCGTCCGCTGCTCGGCTGGGGGCTCGACGCGGCGCGCGCGATCCCCGGCGGCAAGGACATCGCCGTCGTGCGCGATCGCACCGGGCAGCCGATATCCGTGGAGCAGCTGCCCCTCCATCCGCACAACGGCGCGCTGCAGGTCTGGCTCGAGCTCGGCGCGGTCGGCGCGCTGCTCGGCGCGCTGGTCGCGACGATCGTCGCGATGCGGCTGGCAGGCCCGCTGCCGCCGGTGGCGCGCGCCGCTGGACTGGCGACGTTCGCCGCGGCGGCGGTCGAGGTGTCGCTGAGCTACGGCATCTGGCAGAGCTGGTGGATCGCCGCGCTGTGGCTCGCCGGCTTCGCGGTCGCGGTCGCGCTCAAGGATGCGGCGACGCCGGCGGACGCGGCGCGGCCGCGCGACTGAGCAGTTCGCGCGCCTTCAGGTAGCTGATCAGCGGGTAGAGCGCGGCGAACAGGCCGAGCATCAAGCCGGTCGCGCCTTCGCGATAGCCCTTGCGCTGGACGTAGGATTTGAAGAAGCGCGTCAGCACGCGGCGCAGGTTGGCGCCGAGGCTGCCGATGTCGCCCGACGCCACCAGGTCGCGCGCCCGTGCGCTGGTGTTGCGGTTCATGCGCTCAAGCATGTCGGCGAAGTCGCGGTCGACGTAGTGGATCAGCGGCTGCTCCAACCACATCGCCGCGCCCGACAGCGCGAGCTTGGGGTGGACCAGCTGGTCGCCCCAGCGTTTGGCGCCGCGGGCCGACAGGCGCGGCGTCGCCGAGACGCCGTTGTAGGCGCCCCAGCCGTGGCGCACCCAGCGGCCGCCGATATGATTGGCGACCGGCACCTTGAAATAGCCGAACGGCGCGCCGTCGATCGCGCGGCGGATCTCGGCCGCCAACTCGGGCGTGACGCGCTCGTCGGCGTCGATCTCGAAGCGCCAGTCGCCGCTCGCCGCCGCGAGGCCGGCCATGCGGCGCGGCCCCTCGATCTCCCACGCGCCTTCGATCACGTGCTCGGTGAAGCGCCGGGCGATCACGCCCGAGTCGTCGGTGCAGCGGTCGAGCACGACCACGATCTCGTCGGCGAAGCGCACGGTCTCGAGGCAGTCGGCGATCTGCGCCGCCTCGTTGTGCGCGACCAGGACCGCGGAGAGCTTGACCGGCATCGTTCGCGGTGTAACGGAACCCGCCGGCCCCGGCAAGCCTGCCAAGATTGCCCTCGGCGCGCGCCCCTCGCTATGGTCGGGGATGGGAGGGGAACGCATGGCCATCGTCGGCCAGGCCGCACGGCGCGATCAGGTCCCGCGGGCGATCGCGCTGATGATTGGGTCGTCCCTCGTGTTCTCCCTCGCCAATGCCCTGGTCAAGTGGGAAGTCGAACTCTACCCGGTCGGCGAGGTCGCGTTCTTCCGCACGGCGTTCGGGTTGATCCCGCTCTATCTCATCATCCTGCCGCGCGCCGGACTGGCGGTGTTTCGCACGCGCCGGCCGGGCGCCCACGTCAAGCGTGCGGTGTCGCAGTTCGGCTCGATGACATGCTTCATGCTGGCCCTGCAGGTGATGCCGCTCGCCGACGTCACGGCGATCGGCTTCACGGCGCCGCTGTTCACCACCTTGTTGTCGATCGTCATTCTCAAGGACCGCGTCGGCATCCATCGCTGGGGCGCCTTGATCGCCGGTTTCCTTGGCGTGCTGCTGATCACCCATCCGGGTCCCGGAACGTTTCAGATCGGGGTCGCGTTCGGGCTCGCCAACGCCGTGCTGATCTCGACCGTGGCGATCGCGATCCGCCAGATGAGCGTGACCGAGTCGACCGAGACCCTGACGATCTGGCAGATGACCCTGATCGCGCTGTTGACCGCCTGCCTGCTGCCGTTCGGATTCACGGTGCCGAGCTGGACCGACCTCGGCCTGTTGGCGCTCGCCGGCTTCGGCAACGGCACGGCACAGTATTGGTGGACCAAGGCCTTGCATCTGGCGCCGCCGTCGGCGATCACGCCGTTCAACTACCTGTCGCTGATCTGGGCGGCGCTGATCGGCTTCGCGGTGTGGGGCGATCTGCCGACCCGCGATCTCATCATCGGCGCCGTCATCGTCGTCG
>JACQAI010000468.1 GCA_016195115.1 Pseudomonadota bacterium | reverse complement strand
GTTCGCCTGGGAGCCCGCGTCCGGGCAGCTGGCCGCACCGCCTCTACGTTTCCTGCTCGAGCACTGGCTCCGACTGAGCCAGGACATCGGACTGCCGCTCGCGCGCAAGATCGATCCGTTCGAGCTCAAGCCGGCGCTCGGCTACATCATGCTGCTCGAGCCGGTCGCCGGCGATCGCGATTTCTGCTATCGGCTCTATGGCAGCCGGATCGCCGACATCTCGGGCTTCGACATGACCGGGAAGCTGCTGTCCGAGCATCCGGCGAGCACCTATGCTACCGAGCTCGGCATCGCGGTTTATCGCGCCGTGGTGCGCAGGCGTCGACCGCTTTACACCACACGCAATCCGGTCGGGGGCAAATTCGCGCGGCGCTGGCATCGCCTAATCTTGCCGTTCGCCGACGCCAGCGGCTCGATCACGCGCCTGCTCTGCGGTACGGTCGCGATCGGCGTGGACGGTCGGTTGATTTGAGTCACGGAGCGTCACGACTCCACGAGTTGCCCCGGGCGTTCAAGCCGCGGCCGCAATGGCCGATCTCGGCGCCATCGAGCGCCGCTACACGATGAGCAGGGAGCGCGCGATCCACGAGCTCGTGATCCACAAGCGCGTGCTGCCTGCGACGCCGGCTGCCCTGCCCAACGCCGCCACAGCCGCGGTCGAAGACATGCTGTTCTAACTGACTTCTGTTGCGCGGATCACTCGGGCCCGCGGCCGAGCAGGACTTCGCGTTTGCCGACGTGGTTGGGCTGGCTGACCATGCCTTCGGCTTCCATGCGCTCGACCAGGCGCGCGGCCTTGTTGTAGCCGATCTGCAGATAGCGCTGGACGAAGCTGGTCGAGCATTTGCGCTCGCGCGCGACCAGCGCGACGGCCTGGTCGAACAGGTCGTCGCCCGAGCCGCCGCCCTCGGGCTCGTAGCCGCCCTCGCCGTCGCCGCCGTCCTCGTCCTCGGTGACGGCATCGAGATACGCGGGCTGGCCCTGGCTCTTCAAAAACTTGACGACCTGCTCGACCTCGGTGTCGGAGACGAACGGCCCGTGCACGCGGGTGATGCGGCCGCCGCCGGCCATGTAGAGCATGTCGCCTTGGCCGAGCAGCTGCTCGGCGCCGGCCTCGCCCAGGATGGTGCGGCTGTCGATCTTCGAGGTCACCTGGAAGCTCACCCGGGTCGGGAAGTTGGCCTTGATGGTGCCGGTGATGACGTCGACCGAGGGGCGCTGCGTCGCCATGATGAGATGGATGCCGGCGGCGCGCGCCATCTGCGCCAGACGCTGGATCGCCGCCTCGATGTCCTTGCCGGCGACCAGCATGAGGTCGGCCATCTCATCGACGATCACGACGATGTAGGGGAACGACTGCAGGTCGAGCGGCTGCTCCTCGAAGATCGGCTCGCCGGTGGTCTCGTCGAATCCGGTTTGCACCTTGCGCGTGGTTTGTTCACCGTTTTTCGTAATTTCCTCGACGCGCGCGTTGTAGCCCTCGAGATTGCGCACGCCGAGCTTCGACATGGCGCGGTAGCGCGTCTCCATCTCCTTGACCGCCCACTTGAGCGCGACCACCGCCTTCTTGGGATCGGTGACGACGGGGGCCAACAAATGCGGGATGCCGTCGTAGACCGACAGCTCGAGCATCTTGGGGTCGATCATGATGAAGCGGCAGCGCTCGGGCGGCAACCGGTAGACCAGCGACATGATCATGGTGTTGATGCCGACCGACTTGCCCGAGCCGGTGGTGCCGGCGATCAGCAGATGCGGCATGCGCGCGAGATCGACCACGGTCGGCGTGCCGCCGATGTCCTTGCCGAGGATCAGCGCCAGCTTGGCGGCGGTCTGCTCGTAGGCCTCGGCGGTCAGGATGTCGCGCAGATAGATGGTTTCGCGCTTGGCGTTGGGCAGCTCGATGCCGATGACGGAGCGCCCGGGCACCACCGCGATGCGCACCGCGATCGCGCTCATCGAGCGCGCGATGTCGTCGGCCAGGCCGATCACGCGCGACGACTTGGTGCCGGGTGCGGGCTCGAGCTCGTACAAGGTCACGACCGGTCCGGGGCGCACCTTCACGATCTCGCCGCGCACGCCGAAATCCTGGAGCACCGATTCGAGCAAGCGCGCGTTCTGCTCGAGCGCGGCGGAGTCGAGGTCGGGCGTGGTGCTGACGATGACGCGCTTCAATAGATCGGTCGGCGGCAGGCGGTACCGGTCGCTCGGCACCAGGTCGAGCGTGGTCTGCTGGGCGCGCGGCTTCTTGGCCGGCGGGGGGCGCTCGACGCGGGGCTCGACCAGATCGGCGGCCGGGCGCTCGCGCACCGGCCGCTCGACGATCGGCAGCGCGACGCCGGGCAGCGGCGGGGTTGCGGTCGGCGCGCTGGGCTGGGCTTCGATCTCGGAGTCGGGAACCTCGTCGACCAGGGGCGTCCGCGGCGCACCGCGGGCCGGCGCGGGGCTCGGCTCGGCGGCCGGCGGCGCGCCGGTGCCGAGATACGGCTCGCGCTGGATGCGGCGCAGCGCCCGGTCGAGCCCGGCGCGCGCCGCTTCGGCACCGCGCCGGCTGCCCAATTCGGCGCTGCGCCGAGCAGCTAGGCCGGCGCGCGTCAGCGCCGCCGCCGTGCCGAGCCCCAAGGCGCGCCACTCGCCGAGGCTGAAGCCGAGCACGAACACGAGCACCAGCCCGGCGATGCCGGCGGCGATCAGGCCAAGCGTGCCGCGGCTGATGCCGCCGAGCAGCGGCCCGAGCCAGTCGATGCCGGGCAGCGCCACCTGGGCGATCCAGCCGCCCGGGCCGGCCGGCAGGTTGTCGGGCAGGCGCAACGGCAGGGCGCCGAGCGCGACCGCACCGGCGACCAGCACGATCGGCAGGGCTGCCAGCCGGATCGTCAGGCGGCGGATGCCACGATGGGCGAACAGGCGCCAGCCCCAGGCGAGCAGCACGAAGATCAGCAGCAGGTAGGCGATGCCGAGGGTGCGCAGCCCGATGTCGCTGGCGCCGGCGCCGAAGCCGCCCAGCAGATTGCGCGTCGGCCCCGGCGCGGCGACGTTGGGCGCCGGGTCGAGCGGGTTGTAGCTCAGCCAGGCGATCACCAGGAGGGTGCCGAGGATGATCAGGGCAAGGCCGCCGATCTCCTCGATGCGCCGGCGCACGAAGCCGGCGGCCTCCGGGGGCATCAGGCCGAACAGGGAGCTGGGAGTCGAGGTGTGGGCCATGGGAGTTCCGGGAGACTCTTAGCATACCACTTGATCGATGGGCTCTAAGTGTCTCCATAGCACAATAAAATCAGAATTTAACCAACTTTCGGCGTGACCCCGAGCGTTGCCGTCGCCGCATGGCGCTCCCGGTATATTGCATGCCAGCAGCCTGGACAGGTCAATGGGTCTGACTTATATATTGCGCTGCAACAAAGGCCGCCTCAAACGCGGCGCGCAAGGAGATCGAGCTATGACGAGCCTGTTGATTGCTGCCTCCGTGATTGGCCTCGCGCTCGCCGCCGGGCTTGCCACGCGGCTTCGTTTCGCAATTGCGAACGCCGCCGCCCTCCGCCGGCACGCAGGAACCGCTGCTGGCGCGCGCGGGCCACGCAGCGCCATCGAGCCGAGCTGGACCGCGTTCGTCCGCGGCCTGTAAACGACCGGTACGCCGTCTTGCCGCCGGTCCTCAGTGCACGGTCTCGCCGTGAAGGCGGAGGTCGAGGCCCTCGCGCTCGGTCTCCTGGTCGACCCGCAGGCCCAATATGGCGTCGACGATCTTCAACAGGATCAGGCTGACGACGCCGGTGTACACCACCGTGACGCCGATGCCGATGAGCTGGGTCAGGACCTGGCGCGGATTGCCTTCGAGCAGGCCGGCCGTGCCCTCGGGGCTGTCGGCCGAGACCGAGAACGCCGCGACCGCGAACACCCCGGTCAACAGCGCGCCGACGATGCCGCCGATGCCGTGGACGCCGAAGGCGTCCAGGCTGTCGTCGTAGCCGAGCGCGTTCTTGAGGCTGGTCGAGGCCCAGAAGCACAGCACGCCGGCGACCAGGCCGATGACCAGCGCGCCGCCGGGCGCGACGAAGCCGGAAGCCGGCGTGATCGCGACCAGACCGGCGACCGCGCCCGAGATGATGCCGAGCACGCTCGGCTTCGACTGCACCATCCACTCCGAGAACATCCAGGCGAGCGCCGCCGCCGCGGTGGCGATCTGGGTCACCGCCATCGCCATGCCGGCGCGCCCGTCGGCGGCGACCGCCGAGCCGGCGTTGAAGCCGAACCAGCCGACCCACAGCAGCGACGCGCCGACCACGCTCAGCACCAGATTGTGCGGTGCCAGGTTCTCGACCTTGTAGCCGCGCCGCTTGCCGAGCACCAACGCCGCGACCAGACCGGCGACGCCGGCATTGATGTGCACCACCGTGCCGCCGGCGAAATCGAGCACGCCGGCGGCGCCGAGAAAGCCGCCGCCCCACACCCAGTGCGCGATCGGCACATAGACGAGGATCAGCCAGAACGAGATGAACAACAGCAGCGCCGAGAAGCGCATGCGATCGGCGACCGCGCCGCAGATCAGCGCGCACGTGATGATCGCGAAGGTCATCTGGTAGATCGCGTAGACGGTCTCGGGGATCGTCGGCGCCAACGACGACGTGGTCGTCAGGTCGAGCCCGCGCATGAACACGCGCGTCAGGCCGCCGATCACCGGCGAGCCCTCGGTGAAGGCGAGCGTGTAGCCGATCACCATCCAGAGCACCGACACCAGGCAGGTGATCGCGAAGCTCTGCATCACGGTGGCGAGCACGTTCATCTTGCGCACCATGCCGCCGTAGAACAGCGCCACGCCCGGGATCGTCATCATCAGGACGAGCGCGGTCGAGGCCAGCATCCAGGCGGTGTCGCCGTGGTCGATCGCCGGTTTGTCGGCGGCCAGCGCCGCAGCTCCGGCGAGCAGCACGGGGACGAAACCGGCGAGCACGCCCGCGAGACGGTTCAGCAGGGTGGCAACGGACATTTTCTTGATCCCTATTCGTCGCAATCAGGTCGAACGCGGTCGTGGGTCGTGCGCTAGAGCGCGTCGGCGTTGGTCTCGCCGGTGCGGATGCGCACCGCCGCCGAGATGTCGATCATGAAGATCTTGCCGTCGCCGATGCGGCCGGTGTTGGCGGCCTTCTGGATGCCCTCGATCACCGATTCGGCGAGGTCGTCGGTGACTACGACCTCGATCTTCACCTTGGGCAGGAAGCTGACCGAGTACTCGGCGCCGCGATAGATCTCGGTCTGGCCCTTCTGGCGGCCGAAGCCTTTGACCTCGGAGACGGTCAAGCCCTGGATCCCGAGCGTCGTCAGCGCCTCGCGAACCTCGTCGAGCTTGAACGGCTTGATGATGGCCATGATCATTTTCATGGGCGTGCCCACTCCTTGGTTTGCCCGGTGCGCGACGTCGCCGGGCCCAGGCCGTGCCTGGATCCATGCGGCTTCAAGAACCGTGCCGGGCGGCGGCCCGGCGCGGGCGATGGTCGGCCCGCGAATCCACCCGTG
>JACQAI010000484.1 GCA_016195115.1 Pseudomonadota bacterium | reverse complement strand
GGCCGCCGGAGCTTCAGCCGCCTTCGCGCTCGCCCCCGAAGCTTCAGCGAAGGGGGGCGAGGCTGCCGCCTTCGCTGAAGCTCCGGCGGCCGGGTCGGCGGCCAGGTCGAAGGCGGCCAGGGCGGCGACCGAGGGCGAGATCGAACAGGCTTTTAACAGGGCCGGCACGTCCGCCGGCGTCTCGTCCACCGCCGGCGCGCTCGCCCCCGAAGCTTCAGCGAAGGGGGCCGCGTCTGCCGCCGGTGCCGCGGCCTGGCGCGCCGCCCGCTCGGCCTCGCGCTGCGCGTCCCGCGCGTCCCATTCGGCGCGTTTGTGCGCCCAGTAGGCCGTCTCCTTGGCCTCGGCCGCCGCCGCCGCGGCAGCGGCGCGTTCGGCCTCCGCCTGGGCTTCCGCCGCCTTCGCGCGGACGGCGTCGGCGCGCTTCTGATCCGCCACCATGTCGTGCTCCAGGTCGCGCGCCACACCAGCGGCCTTGACGACCGTGTCGCGCTCGTGCGCGAGCAGGCGCCCCAAGGTCAACGCCTCATCGGGCGCGATCTCGCCGTTCGCCGCGGCGGCGAAGAGCACCTGGAAGCGCTCGATCACGCTGGCGCCAGGCAGGTAGTCGAAGGCGACCCGCGGGGCGCGCTTCTTGGGATCGATCTGCTTGATCACGAAGCGCGCCGTCGCCTCGCTGCCGGCGGCGAGCCTGTCGCCGATGATTTGCACCGCCGCGTCGACCTGATCGCCGCGCAGCTGCTCCTTCAGGATGCTGGCCTCGCTGCGGCTGCCGGGCGGCCGGCCGGCCGGATTGCCCGAGCAGCCGGGCTGGAAGCGACCGCTGGGGTCGCGCGTGGTAGAGGCGGAGGGGTCGGTCATGGCGGGCTCCCGGAACGGCGCGCACGGGCGCGGTTAGGCCGGAGTGTTATATACCGATACAGCATATCTATGTCAACTGGGTATTTCCAGGGGCCTTCAGCCTCGCTTGGCCCACGGGGCGTCATTTCCGGATGAAGCTGCGGCCGATCAGCTGGCGGTGGACCTGGTTGGTGCCCTCCCAGATCTGCGTCAGCTTGGCGTCGCGCATCAGCCGCTCGACCCGGTGGTCGCGGCAATAGCCGTAACCGCCGTAGAGCTGCACCGCCTCGGTCGAGATCCGCATCGCCAGGTCCGACGCGCGCAGCTTGAGCATCGAGGCCTCCTGGCCGTAGTCGGCATCGCCGCGCTCGATCAGGCGCCCGACGTGCCACAGCCAGGCCTCGCACAGCGCCAGGTCGGTCGCCAGGTCGGCGAGCAGGAACTGGATGCCCTGGAACTCGATGATGCGCCGGCCCGACTGCTGGCGCTGGTTGATGTAGTCGACCGCGTCCTCGAAGGCGGCGCGCGCGATGCCGAGCGCATGCGCGGCGACGCTCGGGCGCGACTTGTTGAGCGCGGCGAGCAGGATCTCGAGCCCTTGGCCGGGCGCGCCCAGCAGATTGTCGCGCGGCACCAGGCAGCCGTCGAACGCCAAGGTCGTGGTCGACGAGGCGCGGTGGCCCATCTTGTCTTCCTTGCGCCCGGTGCTGAAGCCCGGGGTGCCCTTCTCGAGCACCAGCGCCGAGATCGCCGCCTTGCCGTCGCCGAGCTCGGACCATTTGCCGAACACCAGATAGAGGTCGGCGACGTCGCCGTTGGTGATGAAGATCTTGCCGCCGTCGACGCGGATCTGGTCGCCGACCGGCGTGAAGCGTGTGCGCATGCCGGTGGCGTCCGAACCCGCGGTCGGCTCGGTGATCGCCAGCGCGCCCACGGCGCCGGCGGCGACGCGCGGCAGGAAGCGGCGCTTCTGCGCGTCGCTGCCGCGATCGATCAGCGGCTTCAGGGCATGGAAGTTGGTCGCCCAGATGATGCCGGTCGAGGCGCAGGCCTTGGCGATCTCGCGCACGCACGCCAGGTACACCGTGAAACTGAGTGGCGAGCCGCCGTACTCTTCGGGCACGAACATGGCATTGAGGCCGAGCGCGTTGATCGCCTCGACATGCTCGCGGGGAAATTCGCCGGTGCGGTCGTAGTGCTCGGCCTTGGGCGCGATCTGGTCGCGCGCCAGCGCGCGCACCTGGTCGAGCACCATCGCCTCGTGCTCGGGCAAATCGAGGCTGGCGTCGAGGCGCTCGAGCACGGTCATCAGAGGACGTGCCCGTGGCCGCCGTCGATATAGATCGTGTCGCCCGACAAATAGGGGATCGCTTCGCTGAACAGCATGCCGACCAGGCGCGCGATCTCGTCCAGCGTGGCGGCGCGGCCGAGCGGCACGCGGCGCTTCAGCCACGCCTGGATCTTGTCGTTCTGCATGAACTCGCGGTTGAAGTCGGTCTCTACGTAGCCGGGCGCGACGTCGAGCACGATGATGCCGTGCTTGGCCCATTCGGCGGCCAGGCAGCGCGTGATCGCGCCGACCGCCGCCTTCGAGGCGCAGTAGGCGACGTTGCCCGGCACCGCCAGCTTGTCGAAGAACGAGCCGATGTTGACGATCGTGCCGCCGCTTGCCTTGAGGTGCGGGAAGGCGGCGCGGCAGCCGACGAACACGGCGCGCGTGTTGATCGCCATCAGCTGGTCGAAATCGGCCATCGCGATGGTCTCGCTCGGCCCCTCGTTGTGGATGCCGGCGTTGTTGATCAGGCCGACGAGGCCGCCGGCACGCTTGGCGAGCTCGTCGACCGCGCGGTGGAGGCTGGCGTCGTCGGAGACGTCGCACTCGACGCCGATCATCCCGGCCGGCGCACCCTCGGGCACACGCGCGCCGCGGGTCAGGCAGCCGACCGTGAAGCCGCGGCGCGCCAGCTCGAGCGACAGCGCCGCGCCAATGCCGCGCGCGCCGCCCGTGATGGCTATGGCGCCCTGTCTCGAATCTCGGCCAGCCGCCATCTCAGCGATCCTTGAACGTCGGCTTGCGCTTGGCCATGAAGGCCGCCATGCCCTCCTTGGCGTCGTCGGTCGCGTACGCCAGGGTCGACAGGTCGGCCTCGATCTTGAGGCCTTCGGGGAGCGGCGTATCGAGCGCGCGCTTGACCGCGTCACGCGCGAGGCGCAGCGCCGGCAGGCCGTAGAAGCTGAACTCGCGCGCGAACGCGATGCCGGCGGGGATCGCGTCACCGTCGACCAGGCGGTTGACCAGGCCGATCGCGAGCGCCTCCTCGGCCCCGACCGTGCGGCCGGTCATGATCAGCTCGAGCGCGCGGCCCTCGCCGATCAGCCGCGGCAGCCGCTGGGTGCCGCCGTAGCCCGGGATCAGGCCGAGCTTGATCTCGGGCAGGCCGACCTTGGCGGCGGGCAGCGCCAAGCGGAAGGTGCAGGCGAGCGCGAGCTCCAGCCCGCCGCCGAACGCGAAGCCGTTGATCACCGCCACCGACGGCATCGGCAGGGCATCGAGCTTGGCGAACACCTGCTGGCCGAGCGCGGCGCCGGCGCGGTTGTCCATTACGGGCCGGTCGGTCAGCTCCTTGATGTCGGCCCCGGCCGAGAACGCCTTGGGCCCGGCGCCGGTCACGATCAGGGCGCGCGCGTCGCCGGCCGCGACCGTGTCGAAGGCCTGGCCGAGCTCGCGCAGCAGGGCGAAGCTGAGCGCGTTCAGCGCGTCGGGCCGGTCGATCGTCAGCACCGCGAACTCGTCGACCCGGATCAGCGCGAGCGTCATGGCGCAACCGGCCTCACGGGCGCCGCGCCCAGCAAATGCAGGTGAAGTGCAGGTTCTGCCTCCTTCGACACGGGGTCCCAGGGTAGTACGGCGGCCGGGGCCGGAACAGTGTCGGCGCCCTCCGCCGCGCGAAGCGCGGGGGATGAGATCATTCCCCCTGCCCTGGCCTCAGCCGCGCGGCGTGCCGGATGTGCAGAATCACGACCTCATCGGTCGTGTCGCTAACGGCGTAGAAGATTAGGAAGGGGTACCGCACCACCGGCATCATGCGGATGCCCTCCTCGTCGGTGAGATGGCCGATGAAAGGTAGCTCACCGATCAGCTCAACCAACCGCTCTATGCGATCGACGACCGCGACCGCGGCAGACCGGTTGCGCTCATGGAGGTAGGCGAAAATTCCGTCGAGCTCGCGCAGCGCCGTTTCGGCGTAGCGAACCTTCATGCACGGTAGCGCGCGAACACCGCAGCCACTGCCTCGTCGCTCGCGAGCTTGCCGTCCCGCATCTCCTGAAGCCCGCGGCGCACAGCCATCCGCTCCTCAGTGCTCAAGCGAT
>JACQAI010000483.1 GCA_016195115.1 Pseudomonadota bacterium | reverse complement strand
GTGGGAGATGCGCTCGACCCGGACGTCGCGCCCGAGCACGCGGTGGAACAGCGCCAGCTCTTCGCGGCACAGGCCGCTGCACAGCCGCGCCGCGGCGCAGATCGGGCAGTGGTTCTCGACCAACAGCCAGCCGCCGGTGTCGGGATCGCGGCGCACCTCGGCCATGTAGCCTTCCTCGGCGCAGATGCGCGCGAGCGCCTCGAGGCGCGCCTTGAGCGAGACCTTGCGGGCGAGGCGGGCGCGGTAGGTCTTCTCCTGCGCGGCGGTGCGCAGCTTGAGGAGCTGGTCGAGCCCGGGTTCGCCGAACGCCGTTTTCATCTGCCCGATCAAGTCGGCAGCCAAGGCGGCGTGCGAGTCGGGAAAATGGCCGTCGGCCTTGGCGGTCGCGCGCCACAGCTTGGCAGGGCGGCCGCGTCCGCGCGCCGCCGTGCGATGCACCGCCAGCCCGGCCTGCTCGAGGCCCTGGAGATGCTGGCGCACCGCCATCGCGGTTACGCCGAGGCGCGTCGCCAAGGCTTCGGCCCCGATCGGCCCTGCGCGCTTCAGCAGCTCGAGGACCGCGGCGCGGCCCCCGGGAGACGTTCGGCGCGGCTTGGTGGCAGCGGGCATGGCGGCAATAACTAAAGCCCGAGCTTGCAAAAAACAAGCACGACCGCTACATTTTCAAAAGCCTTGGCTTGAGAAAAGATCGGGAGGGCGGCCGGATGTTCACCCCGACAGGCGTTTCCCGCGACGCGGTCGTGCGCGCCGGCCACAAGCTGGTGCGGCACGACGGCAAGCAGATCCTGCTGGTCGCCGCCGCCGACCGCGTGTTCGCGATCGCCAACCGCTGCCCGCACGAAGGCTATCCGCTGAGCGAGGGCACGCTCGGCCCCGGCTGCGTGCTGACCTGCAACTGGCACAACTGGAAGTTCGACCTGACCAGCGGCGCGGCGCTGGTCGGCCGCGATCCGGTGCGCACCTATGCCGTGGCGGAGCGCGCCGGCGAGCTCCTGGTCGATCTCGCCCAGCCGCCCGCCGAGGTCCTGCGCGCCAGCGCGCTCGCGGGATTGGACAAGGCGCTCGACGACGTCGATCGCCCGCGCCTGGCGCGCGAGACGGCGCGGCTGGAGCGCGCCGGCTTCGACGCCCGCATCGCGCTGGTCCATGCCTTCGCGGCGCGCAACGACCGCCTCGAGGACGGCATGATCCACGCCCACGCCGCGGCCGCGGATTGGCTGGCGCTGGCGGCGCGCGCGCCGAGCGCCGAGGCGCGGCTGGCGGCGCTGCTCGAACCGCTCGGGCACCTCGCCTGGGACACCGAGGGCGGCGGCGAGTTTCCCTACGCGCCCGGGGTGGCACCCTGGGATCCCGAGGCTTTTCTTGCCGCGGTCGAGGCCGAGGACGAGCCGGCGGCGCTCGCCGCGGTGCGCGGCGCCGTCGCGCAGCGCCTGTCCTATGCCGCGCTGATGCCGACGCTCGGCGCGGCGGCCTTGGCGCACTACGCCGATTTTGGCCACTGCGCGATCTATACGTTCAAGGCCGGCCAGCTGATCGAGCGGCTGGGTGGCGCGGTCGCCGAGCCGGTGCTGCTGGCGCTGACCCGCATGCTGGTGCGCGCCACCCGTGAGGAACGTCTGCCGGAGTTCCGCGGCTACGCCACGGCGCTGGCGGCGTGGGACGACACCGGCGACGCGCCGACGCGGGTGGCGGATTTCGTCGCGCTGTCGATCGACGACACCCTGCGCCGCACGGTGGCGTCGTCGGGGCGGCCGATGCGCGAGCTGTTCGACGCCCTGCTCGGTGCCGCCGCATGGGCGCTGCTGCATTTCGACACCGCGGTCGAGCGCGCGACCGACAACCCGATCGCCGACAACGTCGGCTGGCTCGACTTCACCCACGCCCTGACCTTCGCCAACGCCGGGCGCCACATCTGCGCGGCGCGCCCCGATCTGTGGCCGCGCGTGGCCTTGCAGCTGGCGTTGTTCCTCGGGCGCAACCGCAAATACGTGCGCGCCGACCAGGACGTCGCACAGTGGCGCGTCGCCGATCGCGCGGGCTTTCTCGAGCGCGAGCGGCTGGCGCTCTACGACCACGGCATCGTCGAGCCGATCATCGCCTGCCATCGCCTCAAAGTCCTGACAGCGCTCGAGGACGAGCTCGACGCCGCCCCCGACGCGCCGTGGGCCGACGCCATGTGCGCCGCGGTGAATCGCTTCCTGAGCTCGCCGATGAAGCGCCACCACGGCCTGCGAATCGCCGCCCAGGCGCTCGATTTCGTCGCCAAGGAGGGTTGACGGCGGGGTATCATGGCCGAAGCGCCATGATGGAGTAGGGGAATGACCGAGCGGCCGCTGGCCGATCTCGTCGCGATCGTGACCGGAGGCGGGCGCGGGCTCGGCCGCGCCATGACGCTCGGGTTGGCGCACGCCGGTGCGCGCGTCATCGCGGCGGCGCACATCGCCGAGGACATGACGGCGCTCGACGGCGAGACCCGCGGCAGCGCGCTTGACGGCCGCGTCGTGCCGGTGCTCGCCGACCTGCGCCGGCCGGCCGACTGCGACCGCGTGGTCGCGACGGCGGTCGAGCGCTTCGGCGGGGTCGGCGCGCTGGTCAACAATGCCGGCCTGACCTTCACGACCATCACGCCCGACAAGTTCCGCCGCCCCGATACCCAGCGCTTCTACGAGGTTGGCGACGCGATCGTCCAGAGCGTGATGGACACCAACTACGTCGCCGCCGACCAGCTGGCGCGGCGGGTCGCGCCCGTGATGGTGCAACACGGCTGGGGCCGTATCATCAGCGTCACGACCATGCTCGAGACCATGAACCGCACCGGCTCGGCGCCCTATGGGCCGTCCAAGGCGGCGCTCGAGATGGCGAGCGAGATCTGGGCCAAGGACCTCGCCGGCACCGGCGTTACCGTCAACGTGCTCAACCCGGGCGGCGGCGCCAACACGCCCGGCATGGCCGAGGAGCGCCGCGAGGCCAGCCGCAGCGGCCGCATGAGCAAACTGGTCGAGCCCGACGAGATGGTGCCGCCGCTGCTCTGGCTGGCGTCGCGCGCGACCGACGCGATCACGGGTTGGCGCTTCGACGCCAATCGCTGGGATCCGGCGTTGCCGGTAGCGGAGAACGTCCGGCGCAGCGGCCGCCCGGCAGGGTTCCTGCTGCGCGAGCCGCCGGCCGCCTGACCCGAGGAGAGCTTGATGGCCAAGAAGAAGGTGAAACCGATCCCGCCGGGCTACCACAGCGTCACGCCCTATCTGGTGGTCGACGGCGCGGCGCGGGCGATCGCGTTCTACGTCCAAGCGTTCGGCGCGACCGAAGTGCTGCGCATCCCGGCCGACGATGGCCGCATCGGCCATGCCGAGATCGAGATCGGCAGCTCGCACGTCATGCTGTCGGACGAGTATCCCGAGATGGGCGCGCGCAGTCCCAAGTCGATCGGCGGCTCGCCGGTCAGCCTGCTGCTCTACGTCACCGACGTCGACCAGACCGTAGCCCAGGCGGTGGCCGCCGGCGCCACCGTGCAGCGCCCGGTCGAGGACAAGTTCTACGGCGATCGCTCGGGCAGCCTGGTCGATCCGTTCGGCCACATCTGGCACGTCTCGACCCACACCGAGGACGTCGCGCCCGACGAGCTCAAGCGGCGCGCCGAGGACTACATGGCGAAGATGAAGCAGGGCTGAGCCGCAGGGGGCGCAGCCCCCGCGAGCGACCCAAGAGCAC
>JACQAI010000482.1 GCA_016195115.1 Pseudomonadota bacterium | reverse complement strand
GATCTGCCGGCCGATCGTCAGCACCGGGTTGAGCGACGTCATCGGCTCCTGGAAGATCATCGAGATGTCGTTGCCGCGCAGCGCGCGCATCTCGGGCTCGGAGCGCTCGAGCAGATCGTGGCCCTGGAAGCGAATGGCGCCGCTGACGATGCGACCGGGCGGCGACGGCACCAGGCGCAGAATCGACAGCGCCGTGACGCTCTTGCCGCAGCCCGACTCGCCGACCACGCCCAGGGTCTCGCCCTTGGCGAGGCTGTACGACACGCCGTCGACCGCGCGCACGACGCCGTCGCGCGTGAAGAAATGGGTCTTGAGGTCGTCGAGCTCGAGGATGGGCTCGGCCACGCCCCGCGCCGGAGCGTCGATCACCGCGCTGGTCCCGCTCACCTTGCTCACATCCGGCGCGCGAGCCGCGGGTCGAGCGCGTCGCGCAACCCGTCGCCGACCAGATTGACCGCGAGCACCGTGATCGACAGGAACATGCCGGGGAACAGGATGATGTAGGCCGCGACTTGGAACAGCGACCGCCCCTCCGCCATGATGTTGCCCCAGCTCGGAATGTTGGGCGGCGTGCCGGCACCCAGGAAGCTGAGGATCGCCTCGGTGATGATCGCGGCGGCGCAGATATAGGTGCCCTGCACGATCAGGGGCGCCAGGGTGTTGGGCAGGATGTGGCGCACCACGATGCGCCAGCTGCGCGTGCCGGTGGCGCGCGCCGCCTCGACGAAGGGTTGCTCCCGGAGACTCAGGACGACGCCGCGCACCAGCCGGCTGACGCGCGGCACCTCGGCGATCGTGATCGCGAAGATGACGTTCTCGATGCTCGCCTTGGTCAGGGCCATCAGCGCGATCGCCAGCAGCACCGCCGGAATCGACATCATGCCGTCCATGATGCGCATGACGACGGCGTCGACCGGGCGGTTGAAGCCCGAGACCAGCCCGATCGCGAGCCCGATGGCGCTGCTGAGCAGCGCCACGCTCAAACCGACGACCAGCGAGATGCGCGCGCCGTAGACCACCCGGCTGTAGACGTCGCGGCCGAGCATGTCGGTGCCGAACCAGTATTGCTCGCTGGGTCCGCGCAGGCGGCGGATCGGGCTCAACGCCTGCGGATCGACCGTGCCGAGATAGGGCGCGAAGATCGCCATCAGGACCAGCGCCAGGAGCAAGCCGCTGCCGATCACCACGGTCGGGTGGCGGCGCACGATCTCGCGGATGGTGACGGGCCGCGAGGCGCCGATGTCGGTTGCGTCGTCGAGCGCGGTGACGGCCATCAGTAGCGGATCCGTGGATCGAGGAAGGTGTAGGTGACGTCGATCATCAGGTTGATGAGCACGTAGGCGGCCGAGAACACCAGGATGACGCCCTGGATGATCGGATAGTCGCGGCGCAGGATGGCGTCGACCGTGAGGCGCCCCAGGCCCGGAATAGCGAACACGCTCTCGGTGACGACGACGCCGCTGATCAGCAGTGCCAGCCCGATGCCGAGCGTGGTGACGATCGGCACCGCGGCGTTCTTGAGCGCGTGGCCGAACAGCACGTTGGGCTTGCTCAGGCCCTTGGAGTGGGCGGTGCGGATGTAGTCCTGGCTCAGCACCTCGAGCATGCTCGCCCGGGTGATGCGCGCGATCAGCGCGATGTAGACCATGCCGAGCGCCAACGACGGCAACACCATGTTGGGCAGGAAGGCGAAGAAGCCGTTCGTGATGCTGACATAGCCCTGCACCGGCAGCAGATCGAGCCAGATCGACAGACTGAAGATCATCAGATAGCCGGTCACGAAAACGGGGAAGGAAAAGCCGAGCACCGCGAAGGCCATGACCAGCCGGTCGATCCAGGTGCCGGCCTTCCACGCCGCCAGCACGCCCATCGGGATCGCGACGCACACGGTGACGAGCAAGGTCGAGACGGTCAGCGCGATGGTCGGCTCGACGCGCTGCAGGATCAGTTTGCTGACCGGCAGGTTGGTGAAGATCGAAATGCCGAGATCGCCGCGCACGACGTTCCACAGCCAGGTGCCGAATTGGACGAGAAAGGGTCGATCCAGCCCGAGCTTCTCGCGGATCTTGGCGATGTCCTCGAGCGTCGCGGTGTCGCCGCCGATCACCACCGCAGGGTCGCCCGGGCTGAGATAGAGCAGCGAGAACACAAAGATCGCGACCACCCCCATGACCGGGATGGTGGCGAGGAGGCGGCGGACCAGATATGCGAACAAGGCGGCGCTACGCTATCACGTGCTGCGACGCACGTTCCAGAACGTCGGCTGGCCGTTCAATACGCCGACGATGTCGCTGCGATGGGCGGTCGGCGCGATCGACTGGCCGAGCGGAATGTAGGGCACGTCCTGGAACGCCTGCAGCTGCATCTCGACCGCGATCTTCTTCTGTGCCTCGAGGTCGGCCGCCTGGAGCCAACGGTCGCGCAGGCTCTCGAGCGCCGGGCTGGTCGGCCAGCCGGGCGCGGCGGCCTTGCCGTTGCCGCGGAGCCACAGGTGCGAGGCAGGGTTGAGCTGGTTCACGCCATTGTCGTTGATGCAAAATAGATTCCAACCGCCCTGGTCGATCGGATCCATCTTGGAGCGCCGCTGCACCACGGTGGTCCAGTCGATCGCCTGGTACTCGACGTTGAGCCCGATCTTCTTGGACAGGTCGGCGGTGATGTCGCCCATGATGCGCAGGTACGACACGTCGGTCGCCACCATCATGGCGATCTTCTCGCCCTTGTAGCCGGCCGCCGCGAGGTCGGCCTTGACCTTGGCGAGGTCGCGCGGGCCGGTCAGCGCCGCCATTCCGGCGTCGTTGGCGAGCGGCGAGCCGGGCAGGAAATAGCCGACGCCGTCGCGCCATAGCGTCTTGTCGGCGCCGTTGATGCCGATCATGTAGTCCGACTGGGTGACCGCGCCGAGCAGCGCCCGCCGCATCGCCGGGTTGTCGAACGGCGGCAGCAGCTGGTTGAAGCGCATGTAGGCGACCAGCCCGGTCGGCGAGATGATCTTGACGACGATGTTCTTGTTGGCGCGCAGCGCCGGCAGCAGATCGGGGTTGGGGGTCTGCAGCCAATCGACCTCGGCGCGCTGCAGCGCCAGCGCCGCCGTACCGGGCTCCTGGATGATCGACCACTCGACACGGTCGAAATGCGTGATCTTCGGCCCGGCGGTGGTCTGCGGCACGCCGTCCTTGCGCGGCACGTAGTCGGCGAAGCGCTGGTAGACGACGCGCGAGCCGGGCACGCGCTCGTTGGCGACGTATTTGTAGGGGCCGCTGCCGGTCGGGTCGGTGATCGCCTGGAACGGATCGGTCTTGGCGATGCGCTCGGGCATGATCGGGCACATGTACGCCATGGTCTTGCCGAGCGCGTCGGGCAGCAGCGGGAACGGCCGCTTGAGCCGCACCTCGATGGTCTTGTCGTTGGCCGCGACGATCTCGTCGGTGGCGGCCATCAGAGCCTGGCCGAAGGTGTCGCGCACGCCCCAGCGCTTGATGCTGGCGACGCAATCGCGCGCCAGCACGCGCTCGCCGTCATGGAACTTGAGGCCGTCGCGCAGGGTCAGGCGCCACAGCTTGCCCTCGTTCTCGACCGTGTAACCCTCGAGCATCTGGAGCTGCGGGCGGTACTGGTCGTCGAGGCCGAACAGCGTGTCGTAGATCAGATAGGCGTGCTCGCGGGTCTGCGCCGACGGCGTCACGACCGGATCGAAGATGACGATGTCGGACTCCGGGATGAAGCGGATGACGCGGGCCGACTGGGCGCGCACGATCGCCGGCATGGCGAGCGTCGCGGCGCTCCCCGCGAGGAAGCTGCGGCGATGCATTGATGTTTCCCCCTTGGTTTTCTTGGCGAGAACTAGACCATGTTCCGTGAGGCTTGTGCCAGCCTCTCACACGAGCGACCCCTCCCCCGCGCGCAGCGTGGGGGAGGGTAGGGAGGGGGCTGCTGCGGGTCTGCCGATGCGGCCGAAGAAGATTCTAGCGCCGAGGACGCAGAGGGTGCGCGGAGGACCCTGAGGAGATGAATTGCGCGCAAAGCGCGCTTTGAAACCCCTGCGTCCTCTGCGCGCCCTCTGCGCCCTCGGCGTTAAAACCTTCTCTCGCCGTGTCACGCGGCACGCGCCCTCTCCCTACCCTCCCCCACGCTTCGCGCGGGGGAGGGGTTATTCGGGCGTTATTTCTTCTCGATATTCCACAAGAAGGTGACCGGCGCGATGATCACGCCGTCGAGGTTCTTACGGTAGGCGCTCGGCAGGATGAACTGCCCGGTCGGGATGTAGGGCAGAAACTTGTAGGCCTCTTCCTGCACCTCCATCGCGAGCTTCTTCTGCGCCGCCTGGTCGGGCGCGCGCAGCCACGCATCTCGCAATTTCTCGATCTTGGGATCGTCCGGCCAGCCGAACCAGGCGTCGGCGCCGCCCGAGCGCCAGTCGTTGGCCTGCAGGTCGACGTTGACGCCGGCCTGGCGCAGCAGCTCGGTGGTCATCAGGACCTGGTTGTGGACCAGCGGCTGGTCGGTCGCCGACAGGATGACGACCTTCTCGCCGTTGTAGCCGGCCTCCTTGAGCAGCGCCTTCGCCTTGGCGACGTCGCGCTTGCCCTTGAACACCTCGGCGCCGGCGTCGGACGCCAGCGGCGTGCCGCAGGCGAACATCGAGTAGCAGACCTTCCAGTTCTTCTGATCGCCCGCGACCGCGCGCAAATAGTCGGGCTGGTCGATCAAATAGAGCAGCGCCTGGCGCGCCTTGACGTTGTTGAACGGCGGGTGGAGGAAGTTGAAGCGCAGCACGCCCTGCGAGCCCTGGGGGTCGATGTTGACGACCACGATGTCCTTGTTCTTCTCGAGCACCGGCAAGAGGTCGACCGGCGGCTGCTCGTAGAAATCGACCTCGTTGGCGGCGAGCGCCGCCGACGCGGCCGTGGCGTCGGGCACGTACAGCCACTCGACGCGGTCGACCTTCACGACCTTGGCGCCCGAGGCGAAGCTCGGCTTCTCCTTGCGCGGCACGTAGTCGGCGTTCTTGACATAGACCGCCTTGTTGCCCGGGACCCACTCGTCCTTGACGAACTTGAACGGGCCCGAGCCGATCGCATCGGAGATCTGCTGGAAGGCGTCGGTGTTGGCGATGCGCTCGGGCATCATGAACGGCACGTTGCTCGACAGCTTGCCGAGCGAGTCGAGCACCAGCGCGAACGGCTCCTTGAGCGTGATCGTGAAGGTCTTGTCGTCGACCGCGTCCATCGACGCGGTGAACTCGGCGAGCTTCAAGCCGAGCGGGTCGCGCTTCTCCCAGCGCTTCAGCGACGCGACGCAGTCGGCCGCGCGCACCGGCGCGCCGTCGTGCCACTTCAAGCCCGCGCGCAGCACGAAGGTGTATTTGAGCTTGTCGGGGCTGACCGTGTAGCTGTCGACCATCTGGGGATGCGGGACGAAGTTCTCGTCCATCGCGAACAGCGTGTCGTAGACCATGTAGCCGTGGTTGCGCGTGATGTAGGCCGTGGTCCAGATCGGATCGATGCTGCGCAGATCCGCCTGGGGAATGAATTTCAAGGTCTTCTGGGCGCCCTGCGCCAGGGCTCCCGGCGCCGCCAGCGCGACACCTGCAACCAGCGCGAGAGCGCTCGCGGTCCGCACCATGGACCTCGCCAAATCCGTCATCGAAGGCTCCCCGTTTGGTGGTCTCGGCGGCCTGATCGCCGCGCGTTCGCCGGCGATCATAGGGCCATTCTCCGCCCAAGCGAAAGCCATGCCAAACCCCGTCAAGCAGAAGGTTTTGACGCAGTGGACGCGGAGGCTGCGCAGAGGACGCGGAGGCACAATCCCCTACGCCGGGGCGCAGCCCCGGCATCCAATCGGGGGATGTGGGATGGCAGGGGGGTTGAGGGGTGGCGCACGGCCGTCCGTTCATCTCCCTCAACCCCCTGCCATCCCCACATCCCCCAATTGGGCTGCCGCGCTGCGCGCG
>JACQAI010000481.1 GCA_016195115.1 Pseudomonadota bacterium | reverse complement strand
GCTCCTGCTCCTCGAGCGTGATGCCGAGCAGCTCGGCCTTGCGCCGGGCGTTGCGCCAGTGGCGCTCGCCGTCGACGATGCCGGGCTGGATGGCGTTGACCCGGATGTTGTCGGGCCCGAGCTCCATGGCCAAGGTCTCGGTCAGCCCGACGATCGCGAATTTCGACGCTGAGTAGGGGCTGCGGAAGGGGAACCCGAGCCGGCCGGCGACCGACGACATCTGCACGACCAGGCCGCCGCCGGCGGCCTTCAAGAGCGGCACGGCGCGACGCAGGCAATAGAACATGCCGTTGAGGTTGACCGCGATGGTGCGATCCCAGTCAGCGACCGAGATCGCCTCGACCGCGCCGAACGGCCCGGCGATGCCGGCATTGTTGACCAGCACGTCGAGGCCGCCGAGCTTGGCCGCCGCTTCGTCGAACAACTTGTCGACCTGCGCCGGATCGGCGACGTCCGCCAGGGTCACGCCGAAGCCCGCGCGCTTGCAGTCCTCGAGCGCCTCGGGGGTGACGTCGCAGACATGCACGCGCGCGCCGGCGTCGTGGAAGGTCTGGGCGATGACGCGGCCGATGCCGGCGCCGCCGGCGGTGACGACCACGCGGAGACCGTTCGTTGTCAGGTTCATGAAAGGTCCTCCCTTGGGATTGCGCCGTCAGGCTTTGCGCTTGAGCGCAACGGTGCGACCGAGCTGGGCCGGGCGCGTCAGGGTACGCTGCTGATCGGCGAGCGCGGCGATCGCGCGCGCTTGCTCAGGGGGAAACGGCGCGGCGCGGCGGGTCGACAGGTTGACGTGCAGTCCGAGCATCTCGGAGGTCGCCGCCAGGAAATTGCCGGTCTCCTCGTATAGGCAGTGGCAGAAGTGGATGCGCTTGTCGTCGGCCGCGAGCAGCAGGGTCTCGACCCGGATCGGCGCGTTCTCCAGCACCTCGCGCTCGAAGCAGAGATGGGTCTCGACGACGTAGTAGCTGTTGCCGGTCGCCTTGACGTACGCGGCGCCGATGCCGAGGCGGTCTGCGAAGCCGTCGGTCGCCTTGTCGAAGGCGATCATGTAGTAGCCGATGTTGAGGTGGCGGTTGTAGTCGACCCACTCGGCGGGCACGCGCGTGCGATAGGTAGTGAGACGGTCGTCGGTCATCCGGCGAGCATGGCGCGGGCGCGCAGGCAATGCCAGAGCTTCAACAACCGGCGCCGGCGTGCGCTAATATCCCCAAGGACGGACCGAAACGGGAAAGCGGCATGACCACCATCGATGTTCTCAGCATCCAGCGCGTCAGCGCGGCCGATCGCGCCAAGATCCAGGCGATCGATCCGGCAATCCGCCTGACCGACGCCGGCGGCTGGTTCGACGGCGAGATTCGCGAGACTTGGCCGGCCTACACCGCGACCCGCTATCTGCCGCCGGGCGCCACCGGCTCGGGCACCCGCGCCGAGCGCGACCGCCTGCTCGCCGATGCCGAGGTGATCCTCGGCGGCTGGCCGTTCCCGCTCGATCTGCGCGCCCGGGCGTCGCGCCTAAAGTGGTTCCATCAGCGGCCGGCCGGCGCCAGCAACCTGCGCCTGGGCGATCTGTGGGGCAGCGACGTCATGGTGACGACGTCGCGCGGCTCGGGCAACACCTTGGCGATGGCGGAATACGCGGTCGCCGGGATCCTCCACTTCGCCAAGGGGCTGCAGCGCGTCGCGCTCGAGCGCGACGCCGGCGCCTTCGACCACCGCGCCTATCGGCCGTTGCTGATCGACGGCAAGACCGCGTGCGTGGTCGGCGCCGGCGGCATCGGGCGCGACGTCGGGCGGCTGTGCGCCGCGCTGGGCATGCGCGTCGTCGGCACGCGGCGGCAGCCGGAGCCGGGCGCGCCGCTGCCGACCGGGTTCAGCGAGCTCGGCGGCACCGCCGACCTCGGCCGGTTCCTGCCGGTGAGCGACTTCGTCGTGGTCGCGTGTCAATGGACCGAAGAGACCACCAACCTGTTCAACGCCGCGCGCTTTGCCCAGATGAAGGCCGGCAGCGTGCTGGTCAACGTCGCGCGCGGTGAGATCGTCGACCAGGAGGCGCTGGCCGACGCGCTGGAGCGCGACCATCTGCGCGCTGCGGTGCTCGACGTCTATGTCGGCGAGTTCGAGCGGCCGCCGCCGGCGCGGCTGTGGCAGAACCCCAAGGTGCTGATCACGCCGCACATCTCGGGCGCGAGCGACTCGGACCGCCACGGCGCGATCGACATCTTCTGCGACAACCTGCGCGCCTATCTCGCCGGCGCGCCGCTGCGCAACGTGATCGATTGGCAGCGCGGCTACTGAGCCGGAGGAGGCCTTCCATGTCCATCGAAGCGCTCCAGGCCGACCACTACCTGATCCCGCTGCCCGAAGTGCTGTCCGACAGCACCCACGGCGACATCACGCATTTCGAGCTGATCACCGTGCGGATCCGCGACGGCGACGGCGCCGAGGGTGTCGGCTACAGCTATACGGTCGGGGCAGGGGGCGCCGCGGTTCATTCCCTGATCGCGCGCGACCTGCGACCGCTGCTGGTCGGCCAGGACCCCGAACGGATCGAAGCCTTGTGGCAGCGCATGTGGTGGGGTCTGCACTATGGCGGGCGCGGCGGCTTGGCGTGCCTGGCGATCTCGGCGGTCGACATGGCGCTCTGGGATCTGCGCGCGCGTCGCATCGAGCAACCGCTGTGGCGGCTGCTCGGCGGGCACGATCCGCGCGTCAAGGTGTATGCCGGCGGCATCGACCTGCAGTTCCCGCTCGATCGGCTGCTGCGCCAGACCGACGACAACCTCGCCAAGGGTTTCCGCGCCATCAAGATGAAGGTCGGGCGGCCGCAGCTCCACGACGACGTCGCCCGCGTCAAGGCGATGCGCGAGCATCTCGGCGCCGACTTTCCCCTGATGGTCGACGCCAACATGCGCTGGGGTGTCGACGAGGCGATTCGTGCATGCCGCGCGCTGGCCGAGTTCCAACTCGTCTGGGTCGAGGAGCCGACGATCCCCGACGACGTCGCCGGCCACACAAGGATCGTGCGCGAGGGCGGCATGCCGATCGCGACCGGCGAGTCCGGAGCCGGACGTCACCAATTGCGGCGGCATCACGGTGTTCATGAAGATCGCCCACCTCGCCGAGGCGTTCAACCTGCCGTTGACCTCGCACGGCGCGCACGACGTCACCGTGCACCTGCTGGCGGCGATCCCGAACGCGTCCTACCTCGAGGCGCATGGCTTCGGGATCGAGCGCTTCATCGCCCAACCACTGGCGATCGAGGACGGCTGCGCGGTGGCGCCGGCGCGCTCCGGCCACGGCATCAGCTTCGACTGGCAGGCCCTCGAGCGCGTGCGCGCGCCCTGACCGCCGCTTGACCCTCGGGAGGCCGAGTTATAGCGTCGCAACAATAGAATCTGCGTGGGGGGATCGGTCCATGACGTCCTTCACCATCACGCCAATGACGGGCCATACGGGCGCCGAGGTCGTTGGCCTGGACTTCACCAAACCGATCGACGGTGAAACCCGTGCCAGCCTCAATCGCGCGTTCGCCCAGCATCACGTGCTGGTGATGCGCGACCAGCACTTCAGCCCCGATCAGTTCAAGGTCGCGGCGCAGGTATTCGGCGAGCTCAAGCCGCACGACAAGAAGGAGACCCACGTCCCGGGGCATCCGGACGTGTATTACGTCTCCAACGACGAGGTCGTGAACGGCAAGCGCGTCATCCCGGGTGAGACCTTCCACACCGACCACTCCAACCACCCGCGGCCGCCCAAGGCGACCATGCTGTACGCGGTCGAGCTGCCGTCGCGCGGCGGCGACACCCAATACGTCAACATGCACGACGCCTATGACGAGTTGCCCGCGGCGACCAAGCAAAAGGTCGACGGGTTGAAGGCGGTGCACGTGTATCTGAGCAAGTACAGCCCGCGCTCGCTCGGCAAGATCACGGCCGACAGCCTGCGCGACGTGCCGCCGCCCGGCATCCATCCGCTGGTGCGCACGCATCCTGAGAACGGCCGCAAGGCGCTCTATCTCAACCCGGTGCGCATCGAGTCGATCGTCGGCATGGAAGACACCGACGCGTTGGCGCTGATCGACGGGCTGATGCGGCATTCGACGCAGCAGCACTTCGAGTATCGCCACAAGTGGCGACACGGCGACTGGGTGATCTGGGACAACCGCTCGGTCATGCACCAGGCCAATCCCGACTACGACATGAATGAGCGCCGCTACCTCTACCGCCTGATGATTCAAGGCGAGGTTCCGGCCTGACCGACTGATCGACCAGCGACGGAGGCGAGCATGGCCCGCGACGGGTACCTGATCCTCGACAGCGATCTGCACATGATGGAGCCCGACGATCTATGGGCCCGCTATCTGGAGGGCCCGCATCGGGCCAATCCGCCGCGCTTTTTCGGCGGCCAGCGCCAGGCGTTGAGCGCCAATGCCGACGACAAGGGCAACGCCGATGCGATCATGGGCATGGAAGTGCAGGGGCTGGCGATCCCGGCGCATGCCGGCCAGGCCGGCGCGACCGCCTCCAGCCGCGAGCTCAGGGCGCGCGGCTTCGATGCGCCGTCGACGTTGACGGCGATGGACATCGAAGGCATCGACGTCGCGGTGATGTACGGCACGCGCGGTCGCCAAGTGCTGATGCACGATGATCTCGCGCCCGATTACGCGGCGGCGCTGGCGCGCGCCTACAACGACTGGGCCCACGAGTATTGCGCGGCCGACCCGCAGCGCCTCAAGTTCGCGGCGCAGATCGCCATGCACGATGTCCCCAGCGCGATCGCCGAAGCCCGGCGCGGCGTCCGCGAGCTCGGCGCGGTCGCGGTCATCGGCACGCCCAACCCGGTCAACGGCCGCCACCTGCACGACGACGACTGGGAGCCGCTGTGGGCCGAGCTCGAGCGGCTTGACGTGCCGATCGGTTTCCATCCGACCGGCAACACTGCGCTGCGCGACGATGCCGGCCGGCGCTATGTCGGGCACGCCAATTTTCATCCGATCGCGCACGCCATCCGCAATCCGGTCGAGCTGATGGGCGCGCTCGCCAGCCTGACGACCGGCGGCGTGCTCGAGCGCCATCCGAACCTGCGCTGCGCCTTCCTCGAGGGCACGGCGGGATGGCTGCAGTGGTGGCTGTGGCGGCTCGACGACCACTGGGAGAAGTATGGGCCGGGCTGCGAGCGCCAGATCACCGTGCTGCCGAGCGAATACTTCCGGCGCCAGTGCTACATCGCGCTCGACGTCGACGAGGAGCCCGCGGTCGACACGATCAAGCACCTGGGCGCCGAGTATTTCGTCGTGTCGACCGATTATCCGCACTCCGACGGCGCGTTTCCGGAGGCGATGCGGCAGTTCCTCGGTCTGCCGCTGAGCGACGACGCACGGCGCAAGATCCTATGGGACAACTGCGCGCGGCTTTACAAGATCGCCACGCCGCCGGCTGCGCTGGCGCGCGAGCGCACGGACGCCTCAGCGGCCGAGTAGGCGCTTCCGGCCAATTTGACGGAGCCGGACGACCGACTTACGGTTTCCCTCGGGCCGTGGCGCCCCGGGGAGAACGCCCGATGGGCGACGTCACCACGTACAAGCCGGACGCTAGGCGTGCTGCCGGGCGTGAGGTGCCGCTCAGGGGAGCGGTGTATCGCCTTCTGGCGCGGTGCGTCGCGCTGTTGCTGGCCGCGCCGGTATTCTCGGCGGCCGGTGCGGAGCCCTATCCGACCCGGTCGATCCGGCTGATCGTGCCGTTCGCCGCCGGCGGCGGCACCGACATCATCGGCCGTATCCTCGGCCAGAAGCTGTCCGAGAGCTTCGGACAACAGTTCGTGATCGACAATCGCGGCGGTGCCGGCGGCACGATCGGCACCGCGCTGGCCGCCAAGGCGCCGGCCGACGGCTACACGCTGCTGCTGGCGCCGACCAGCCATGTCATCAACCCGAGCATCTATCCGAAGCTGCCCTACGACACCGAGAAGGATTTCGCGCCGATCTCGCTGGTCGCCGCCGCCGCCATCCTGATGGCCGTGCATCCGAGCATCGGCGTCGACTCGATGGGTGGCTTCGTCGCCGCCGTCAAGGCGAAGCCCGAGACGATCACGAGCTACGGCTCGGCGGGCAACGGCACGGTGTTCCACCTGACCGGCGAGCTGTTCAAGCAGCTCGCCTCCCTGACCCTGACGCACGTGCCCTATCGCGGCGGCGGGCCGACGATCACCGCCCTGGTCGCCGGCGAGGTGCCGCTCGCCTTCGAGACTATGCTGGCGCTGCAGCCGCACGTGCGCGCCGGCAAGCTCAAAGCGCTCGCGCTCGCCAGTACCCGGCGCAGCGCCGTCATGCCCGACGTGCCGACCACCGCGGAGGGCGGCTTCCCGCAACTGGTCGCCGAAAATTCCTATGCCCTGTTTGCGCCGACCGGCACGCCGCCCGAGATCATCGCGAGGCTGCACGCCGCGACCGCCAACGCGCTCGGCCTCGCTGGGGTGCGCGAGCTGCTGGCCGCCCAGGGCACCGAAGTGATCGGCAGCACGCCGACCGCGCTGGCGGCCTATGTCGCCAGCGAGATGCCAAAATGGGCCGTGCTGGCGCGCCAAGCCGACGTGAAGCCCGACTGACCCGACCGCCAGCGAGGCCATCCCATGACTGATGCGATCATCCGGCCCAAGACCGACTATCACGTGCGCACCAGTAACGAGATGGAGCGCCACCTCGCCGTGCCGACGTGGTCGCTGCGCCAGAAGATGGCGCTGACTTGCCGCATCCTCGCGGCCGAAGGCCACGAATCCGCGCTCGCCGGCCAGATCACCGCGCGCGGCGAGGCGCCGGGCACCTACTGGATGCTCAGCTTCGGACTCGGTTTCGACGAGGCCCAGGCGAGCAACCTGGTATTGGTCGACGACGATCTCCGACTGCTTGAGGGCGACGGCATGGTCAACCCGTCGAACCGCTTCCATTTGTGGATCTATCGCCATCGTCCCACTGTGACGGCGATCGTGCACACCCATCCGCCCTATTGCTCGGCGCTGTCGCTGGTCGGCAAGCCGTTGGTCGCCGCCCACATGGACACCTCGATGTTTTACGAGGACTGCGCCTATCTTTCGGATTGGCCGGGCCCGCCGATCGGCGACGAGGAGGGCGAGCTGATCCACGCCGCGCTCGGCGACAAGCGCGCCATTCTGCTCGCCCATCACGGCCAGCTGGTCGCCACCGACAACATCGAGGAGGCCGCCGTGTTGGCAGTCTTCATCGAGCGCGCGGCGCGCATGCAACTGCTCGCCGAGTCGATCGGGACGATCCGGCCGATCGACCCGGCGCACGCGCAGGAGGCGCACGACTATCGCCTGAAGGCACGCGCGGTTGCGGCGACATTCCATTATTTCGCTCGCCGCGTGCTCAAGCGCGAGCCCGAAGTGCTCGATTAGCAGCCGCGCGGCGGAGCTGATAGGCTGCGCCAACCGACGAGCGGCCCCGGGAGGAAGACATGGACGACGTCATCACGCGCAAGCC
>JACQAI010000443.1 GCA_016195115.1 Pseudomonadota bacterium | reverse complement strand
GTGAAGGGACGGCCGTAATTCCCGGAAGGAGACACCCATGATTTACGAGCTGCGTATCTATCACTGCGTGTCAGGCCGCCTGCCGGCGCTGCTCAAGCGCTTCGACACCATCACCTTGAAGCTGTGGGAGAAGCACGCCATCAAGCAGGCCGGGTTCTGGACCGTGGCGATCGGCGATTCCAACCAGGATCTCTATTACCTGCTGCAGTGGGAGTCGCTCGCCGAGCGCGAGAAGAAGTGGGCCGCGTTCCAGGCCGATCCGGAGTGGCACGCCAAGCGCGCCGAGACCGAGAAGGACGGCGCCATCGTCGCCTCGGTCGCCAACCTGATCCTGCAGCCGACCGCGTTCTCGTCGGTGAAGTGACGGCCCGAAGGGCCGTCATCCCCGCGAACGCGGAGATCCAGGAGTCGAACGGCGGTGCTAGGACCCTGGATCCCCGCTTGCGCGGGGATGACGGGTTGTGTTGATGGGTAAGGAGGTCGTCATGAGCATTTCCCGTCGTCGAATTCTGCAAGCTGCCGGAGCCGCCGCCGTTCTGCCGATGCTGTCGCACCGCGCGGCGGCGGTCGACTATCCCAGTCGGCCGATCCGCTGGATCGTGTCGTTCCCGCCCGGCGGCGGCAACGATGTCGTGGCGCGGCTGATCGCGCAGCCGCTGAGCGAGAAGCTGGGCCAGTCGATCGTCGTCGAGAACAAGACCGGCGCCGGCGGCAACGTCGGCATGGCCGCCTTGGTCAACGCACCGCCCGACGGCTACACGATCGGCTTCGTCGGCCCGAACAACGCCATCAGCGCCGCCGTCTACGACAACTTGCCGTTCGACTTCATCCGCGACACCGTGCCGGTCGGCGGCACCATGCTGCTGTCCAACGTGCTGGAGGTGCATCCCGACCTGCCGGTCCACACCGTCGCCGAGCTGATCGCCTACGCCAAGGCCAACCCCGGCAAGCTCAACTGGGTCCATCCGGGCGCCGGAACCTCGCCGCACATGGCGGGCGAGCTGTTCAAGATCATGGCGGGCGTCGACGTCACGGCGGTGCCCTATCGCGGCGGCGCGCCGGCGATGGCCGATCTGCTCCCGGGCCGGGTCCAGATGATGTTCGACAACCTGACCGGCTCGGTCGAGGTCATCAAGAGCGGGCGGGTGCGCCCACTCGGCGTGTCGGTTCCGAAGCGCGTGCCGGCGCTGCCCGACGTGCCGCCGATCTCCGACACGATTCCGGGCTTCGAGGTCAACGTCTTCCACGGCATCTGCGTGCCCAAGGGAACGCCGCGCGAGATCGTCGACGTGCTCTACAAGGCGCTGGCCGCGGTGATTGCCGATCCCGCGCTGCAGGCGCGCTTCGTCGGTCTTGGCGGCGAGGCGCTGCCCTTGTCGCCCGACGCGTTCGGCAAGCTGGTCGCGACCGAGACCGAGAAATGGATCAAGGTCGCCAAGACCGCCAACATCAAGGTGGAGTGAGGGTTAGCGCGCCTCCGGGCCGGCCACCACCTTGGCGTCGTGCAGTTGCGCGATGTCGTGATCGGGTAGACCGAGCAGACCCGACAGGATCTCGTCGGTGTGCTCGCCGAGCTGCGGCGCGCGTGTCACCGGCACGCGGCCAAGCTGGGTGAAGTCGAGCGGCGAGCCGGGCACCAGCCAGCGGCCGAGGCCGGGCTGCTCGATCTCGGCGAACATTGGGTTGGCGGTCGAACAGCGCGGGTCGGTCTCGACCATCTCGCGAAACGTCTGGTAGGGCCCCCACAGCTGGCCGTTTTGATCGAACGCGCGCCCGACCTCGGCGAGGGTGCGCGCCGCGATCCACGGTCCGACCAGCGCGTGCAGGCGCTCGCGCGCCTGGAAGCGGTCGCCCTCGCGGCGGAAGTCGAGCTTGAGCTCGCGCTCGATCGCGGCGGCCTGATCGGCGATGCCGGTGGCGTCGAGCAGGCCCTGCCATTGGCGCGCCGTGATGACCGCCAGCATGATGCGCTTGCCGTCGCGAGTCGCAAAGTCGCGGCCATAGGCGCCGTAGAGATCGTTGCCGTAGCGCGGCCGATCGGCTTCGTTGATCTGCACTTCGGCGATGTGGCCAACGTGCGAGACCATCGCCATGGCGATGTCGGACAGGGCGATCTTGATCAGCTGGCCGGCCCCGGTACGCGTGCGATGGCGCTCGGCGGTGACGACGCTCAACGCGGCGCTGACGCCGGTGATCATGTCCCACGCCGGCAGCACGTGATTGATCGGACCGTCGGCGCCGACCGGTCCGGTGACGAACGGCATGCCGACCGCGCTGTTGACCGTGTAATCGACCGCCGTGGCGCCGTCGTGGTGGCCCTGGATCAGCACCATGATGAGGTCGGCGCGTTTGGCCTGCAGCGCGTCGTAGCCGCACCAGCCGCGCGCCGGCAGGTTGGTGAGGAATACGCCCGCGTCGGGCCCGGGCCGGGTAATCAACGCGCCCAACAGCTCTTGCGCGCGCGGGTTGCGCAGATCGACCGCGATCGAGCGCTTGCCCTTGTTGAGGCCCGGCCAGTAGAGGCTCCGGCCATCCTTGGTCACCGGCCAGCGCCGGTAGTCGAGGCCGCCGCCGATCTGGTCGAAGCGGATGACGTCGGCGCCGAGCTGCGCCAACGTCATGCCGCCCAACGGTGCGGCGACGAACGCCGAGCCCTCGACGACGCGCAGGCCGGCTAGCGCGCCCGGCACCTCAGGCCTCCGGCGTGAGGAGCGAGACACCAAGCAACGCGCGGCGCTTGAGCCACGGGCTCGGCCGATAGCGCGGGTCGCCGTAGAACGCGTGCAGGCGCTCGAGGATGGTGAGGATCGTACCGGCGCCGAGCTTGTCGCCCCAGGCCAGCGGCCCGAACGGATAGTTGAGCCCCAGCGGCACCGCGAGATCGATGTCGGCCGGGGCCGCGACGCGCTGCTGGGCGATGTCGCAGCCGAGGTTGACGATCATGGCCACGACGCGCTGGGCGATGAACCCGGGGCTATCGTGGATGACGCTGACCGGCACGCCGTCGGCGGCGAGCAGACCGTGCGCGGCGTCGCGCATCGCCGGGGTCGTGACGGATGTGGTCATCAGGACGCGCCGCCGGCTCGGATCGAACAGGGTCTCGAGCGCCACCGTGCGGGTCGGATCGAGGCCTTCGGCGACCGCCGTGTTGGTCGCGTCGAGGCCGATCGGCGTGACGATGCACAGTGCGTCGGCCGGGGGCCGCGCGCCGCCCTCGAGCCGGGCGCCGAGCGCGCCCAAGAGCTTGTCGGCGATGTCGTGGCCGCGCGGCTCGGCCTGACTGAGCCACACCGCGGCGGGCCGGGTGCGCGGCGCCGGCGGCTCGTCGGGCGCGACCTGCTTGCCGTCGGGGTAGTCGTAGAAGCCGCGCCCGGCCTTGCGGCCGATCAGGCCGGCGTCGATGCGCTGCTGCAGCAGCGGGCTGGCGCGGTAGCGCGGCTCCTGGAAATACTGGTCGTAGATCGAGCGCATGACCGGGCCGGAGACGTCGACGCCGGTCAGGTCCATGAGTTCGAACGGGCCCATGCGGAAGCCGGCGACCATGCGGAGCACGCGGTCGATGGTCGGCGGATCCGTGATGCCTTCGTGCAGGATACGCAGCGACTCGGTGCCGAACGCGCGGCCGGCGTGGTTGACCAGGAAGCCGGGCGTGTCCTTGCAGCGCACCGGCGTGTGGCCGCAGCGCCGTGCCACCGCGTCGAGCACGTCGAGCGCGCGCGGCTCGGTCAGCGTGCCCTCGACCACCTCGACCAGCCTGAGGAGCGGCACCGGATTGAAGAAGTGGTAGCCGGCGACTCGCTCCGGATGCTTGCAGGCCGCCGCCATTGCGGTCACCGACAGCGACGAGGTGTTGCTCGCCAGAATCGCATCCGGCGCGACGTCGACCTCGAGGCCCTTGAACATCTCGCGCTTGGCGGACAGCTCCTCGACGATCGCCTCGATCACCAGGTCACAGGCCTTGAAGGCGCTGAGGGACTCCACCGGCGTCAGCCGTGCGATCGCGGCCTTGGCGGCGTCGGCGCTCAGCTGGCCCTTCTCGGCGGCGCGTCCCAGCATGCTGGCGACGAACGTCACCGCGTCGTCCGTGGCGCCGGGCCGGGTGTCGAACAACAGCACAGGAAAACCGCCGGCGGCGGCGATCTGCGCGATGCCGCGGCCCATCGAGCCGGTGCCGACGACGCCGACCGTGAAGCCGTCCTTGAGGATAGGTTCGGCCATGGGGTCAGCGTCCTTCGAACTTGGGCTTGCGCTTCTCGAGGAAGGCGGTCACGCCTTCGCGCCGGTCCTGCGCCGCGAACAGCAGGTGCATGGCCTTGCGCTCGAGCATCAGGCTGGTCTCGAGCGAGGCGTCGGCGCCGGCGATCACGACCTCCTTGATCGACATCACCGACAGCGGCGGCAGCGCGGCGATCTGGTCGGCCAGCTTGAGCGCGGTCGGCAGCACCTCGGCGTCGGGCACGACCTCGCTCGCCAGGCCGATGCGGCCGGCCTCCTCGCCCGAGATCATCGCGCCGGTCAGGATCATGCGCATGGCGTGGAACTTGCCCACCGCGCGGGTCAGCCGCTGGGTGCCGCCGGCGCCCGGCATGATGCCGACGCGCACCTCCGGCAGGCCGAACTTGGCGCCGACGCCGGCGACGATGATGTCGCAATGCATCGCGAGCTCGCAGCCGCCGCCGAGCGCGAAGCCGTTGACCGCCGCGATGATCGGCTTCATGCAGGCGGTGACCGGACCCCACAGGCGCTGC
>JACQAI010000057.1 GCA_016195115.1 Pseudomonadota bacterium | reverse complement strand
GCCGCCCGACGTGGATCACGGGATTTTCAGCCTAAATACTAGGCAACTGGAGCGTTGGATAGGCGTTTTCCGCCCCGTCCGTCCGGCCGTCATGCGGCGGTCGCGCGCTGGACAGCGCCCCGGCCGCGCGCAATGGTGCGTCATGGCGTCGGCTGAACCCCACGCGTCGAGCCCCATCGACATCGCCGTCGTCGGCGGCGGCCTGGTCGGCTCGACCGTGGCGCTGGCGCTCGGCCAAGTCGGCTTCCGAGTCGCGCTGATCGACCGCGAGCCGCTGGCGACGCAGACCGCCGACGCCTACGACGGCCGCGCCTCGGCGATCGCGCTCGGCTCCAAGCGCGTGCTTGCGGGCCTCGGCGTCTGGTCGCGCCTCGCCGCCGATGCCGGACCGATCCTCGACATTCGCGTGTCGGACGGCCCGTCGCGCCTGTTCCTGCACTACGACCACCGCGCGGTCAGCGACGAGGCGCTCGGCTACATCGTCGAGAACCGGCACTTGCGGCGCGCGCTCGCCGACGCGCTGGCGGGCTGTCCGTTGGTGGTGCGCCATGCCGCGGTCGCGCTCGATACCGTCGAGCGCGACCAAGACGCCGTCGCCCTGGCGCTGAGCGACGGCACGCGACTCACCGCGGCGCTGATGGTCGGCGCCGACGGCCGCGGCTCGCGCGTGCGCGACGCCGCCGGCATCGCGCTGACGGCGTGGCGCTATCCGCAGACCGCGATCGTGTGCAGCGTGCGCCACGAGCGGCCGCACCGCGCGGTCGCGCATGAGCGCTTCCTCGCTGCGGGCCCGTTCGCGCTGCTGCCGCTCAAGGACCAGCACCGCGCCTCGATCGTGTGGACCGAGAGCAACAACCGCGTCGACGCCATGATGGCGCTCGACGACGCCGGCCTGTCGCGCGCCATGACCGAGCGCTTCGGCGACACCCTGGGCGCGCTTGCGATCGACGGGCGCCGGTGGACGTGGCCCCTCGGACTTCATCACGCCGAGCGCTACGTCGATGCGCGCCTGGTGCTGGTCGGCGATGCCGCGCACGGCATCCATCCGATTGCCGGCCAGGGGCTCAATCTCGGACTGCGCGACGTCGCCGCGCTCGCCGAGGTGCTGGTCGACGCGCGCCGGCTCGGGCTCGACGTCGGCGACCAGCTGGTGCTCGAGCGCTACCAGCGCTGGCGGCGGCCCGACAACGTCGCGCTGCTGGTCGCGACCGACGGGCTCAACCGCCTGTTCACGATCGAGGCCGGTCCGGTGCGCCTGGCGCGCGACCTCGGCCTCGCTGTCGTCAACCGCCTGCCGCCTCTGAAGCAGCTGTTCATGCGCCACGCCATGGGCCTGCTCGGCGACCTGCCGCGCCTGACCCGCGGCCAGCCTCTCTAGCTGCGCTTCGGCGGGTCGCGGCTCCAGCCGCGCTTCTCGAGCTCGGCGAGGTAGGTCTCCCAGCGGCTGGCCTGCTCCTGGCCGAGCTCGTAGAGGTATTGCCAGGAGTAGATGCCGGTGTCGTGCAGATCGTCGAAACGGATGCGCACGGCGTAGTTGCCGATCGGCTCGAGCGCCAGGATGCCGACGTGGCGGCGATTGGCGATGATGGTCTTTTGTCCCGGGCCATGACCTTGGACCTCGGCCGACGGGCTCTCGACGCGCAGGAACTCGGCGGGAAAGCTGAAGTGCCGGCCGTCGTCGAAGTCGACCTCGAGGCGCTTTTCCGCCTGTTTCAGGCGAATCTCGGTCGGCCAGTGGCGGGTGCTGAAGGCGTCGTTGTCGGCCATTAAATGATAACCATCATGTCTTAGTCGGAGCGGCGCTTCCGTCGAGCCGGCGAGCCTCGTCGACCAGCATGATCGGGATGCCGTCGCGGATCGGGTAGGCCAGCCCGGCCTGGTCGCTGATCAGCTCATCGGCCGCCGGGTCGTAGCGCAGCGGCCCCTTGGTCAGCGGACAGACCAGGATCTCGAGCAGCTTCGGATCGATGCCGCCCGGGCGTGCCGTCGCCTCTGCCATCGCCAGGCCTCCCCCGCCGTCAGTGCCGCGCCGCGTCGCCGCCCTTGTGCTCGAGCAGCGCCATCTCGATCAGGGTCGTCATCAGCTGGGCGCACACCTTGAGGTCGGCGGCCTCGAGCAGCGCTTGGCGCTCGCTCGGCGCGAACGGACAGATCATCGCCAACGAGGTCACCAACCGGTCGTCGGGCGCCTGCTCGATGGCCTCCCAGTTGGCCGAGATGCCGTTGGCCTTGAAGTAGTCCTTGAGCGCGCCGAGCAGACGGCTGCGGTCGAGCTCGACCGCCGGCTGATCGGCGAAGTCGCGCGCGAACGCGTCCCAGCGCGCGACCACGCGCCGGTAGCCTTTGACGAGCTCGAGCTCCTCGACCACCGCGAACCGGCACACGCCGGTCAAGGTGATGAGGAAGCGGCCGTCGTCGGTCTCGCTGAACGAGGTAATACGGCCGGCGCAGCCGACCTTGTAGACTGGCGGATTGCGCTGGGTGGTCTCCTTCTCGACCGGCTGGATCATGCCGATCAAGCGCTGCGGCGCGCCGAGCGCGTCGCCCGTCATGGCGAGATAGCGCTTCTCGAAGATCTGCAGCGGCAGGCGGCCGCGCGGCAGCAGCAGCACGCCGGAAAGCGGAAAGATCGGCAGCTCGGACGGAAGATCTTCGTAGCTCGTCTCGAGCGGGCTGCGGGTCATGAGAACAGCAGGGTCGACAATCGCCGTCGGCTTGCAATGGTGAACGGATCGGTCGGGCCGGCAGCTTCGAAGAACTTGAGCAGCTGCTTGCGCGCGGCTTCCTCGTTCCATTGACGATCGCGCTTGACGATGTCGAGCAGGTGATCGACCGCCTGCTCGCGCTCGCCCTGCGCGAACAGCGCCAACGACAGGTTGAAGCGCGCCTCGTGATCGGTCGGATTCTGCTGCACGCGCGCCGCGAGATCGGCCGACGAACCGGCCTTCTCGGCCTGCTCGACAAGCTCCAACCCGGAGCGCAGCGCCGCGACCTCGGCGTGGTTCGCGGCATCGGCGGGCACGCGCTCGAGCAGCGCGCGCGCCTGCTTGGCGTCGCCCGACTTGAGCAGGCAGCGGCCGAGTCCGGCGAGCGCGTCGGCGTTGTCGGGCTCGTGCTGCAGAATATGGCTGTAGAACGTGCTGGCGGTGTTGACGTCGCCCTCGGCGAACGCCGCCTTGGCCTGCTCGAGCGCCTCGGC
>JACQAI010000442.1 GCA_016195115.1 Pseudomonadota bacterium | reverse complement strand
TCAGGACCTCAGGCATGGTCTTCCGTCTTTCTCATGGGCACGACAGATGTGGTGCCCGCAGGGCCGTTCAAGCGCGCCCGGCCCGCCGGGCGCCCCCCGCCAGACCCATACTTGACCAATTTGGTCTGATAAAATATATGCCTCAAAGGCTGCCGGTCCCGGGGCGGTCCCGAAGGACGCGCGTGGCGCGATGTTGGGCTGAACGGGCACCGAACATACATAGTGCGTACAATGTTCTTCAAGAATTTAGGCGACGAAATCAGCGGAATCATCGCGCGCGACCCGGCCGCCCGGTCGCGCCTTGAGGTCGTGCTCGCCTATCCGGGCTTCCACGCCCTGCTGTTCTACCGGCTGGCCCACGGCGCCTGGAGCCGCGGCTGGCTGGTGCTCGGCCGCTGGCTGTCCCATGTCGGCCGGGTGCTGACCGGGATCGAGATCCACCCCGGGGCCAAGATCGGCCGTCGCCTGTTCATCGACCACGGCATGGGCGTGGTGATCGGCGAGACCGCCGAAGTCGGCGACGACGTCACGCTTTACCAGGGCGTCACCCTGGGCGGCACCTCGCTCAACAAGGGCAAGCGCCACCCGACCCTGGGCGACCGGGTGATCGTCGGTGCCGGCGCTCAGATCCTCGGGCCGATCAAGGTCGGCGACGGCGCGCGGGTCGGCGCCAACGCGGTGGTGGTCAACGAGGTGCCGCCGGGCGTCACCATGGTCGGCATCCCGGCGCGCGCGGTGCCGGGCCGCGCCGCCACCGAGACGACCTTCTGCGCCTATGGCCTGTCGAGCCACGAGCTGCCCGATCCGGTGGCGCGCGCCATGAACGGGCTGCTTGACGAGTTGACGACCCTCAAGGCCCGGATTGCCGAGCTTGAGGCGGCGCAGCCGTCGGTCGAAGCAGGCGGGCGGCCGCCGCCCGACCCCGACGACACCCGGCCGGCCGCCGCGGCCGAGTAGCGTCACCGAGGTGACCGGCCGCCCATGACAGGCTCCCATCCGGTCTATCTCGACTACAACGCGTCGACCCCGATCAAGCCGGCCGCCGTGGCGGCCATGACCGAGCTGCTTGGCCGGGTCGGCAATGCCTCGTCGGTCCATGGGTTCGGTCGCCAAGCCCGCCGCGCGGTCGAGACCGCGCGCGAGCAGGTCGCGGCGCTGGTCGGCGCCAAGCCGGCCCAGGTCGTGTTCACCGCGTCGGGCACCGAGGCCAACAACCTGGCGCTGCGCGGCTTCCCGGACCGCAGGGTGCTGGTCTCGGCGATCGAGCACGAGTCGGTGCTGCGCGCCGCCCCCGATGCGCCGCGCATTCCGGTGACCGCCGACGGCGTGGTCGAGCTGGCGGCGCTCGAGGCCTTGCTGGTCGAGGCCGGCTGCCCGGCGCTGGTTTCCGTCATGCTGGCCAATAACGAGACCGGCGTCGTGCAGCCGATCGCCGAGATCGCCGCGCTCGCCCATCGCCACGGCGCGCTGGTCCATTGCGACGCCGTGCAGGCGCCCGGTCGGTTGGCGCTCGACCTGACCGCGCTCGGCGTCGATCTCCTCACCGTGTCGAGCCACAAGTGCGGCGGCCCGCAGGGCGCCGCCGCGTTGGTCGCGCGCCGGGATCCGGTGGCGCTGCTGGTCGGTGGCGGCCAGGAGCGCGGCCGGCGTGCCGGCACCGAGAACGTCGCGGCGCTCGCCGGCTTCGGCGTCGCGGCCGAGCTGGCGCACGCCGAGCTCGCCGAGGCGCCGAGCATCGCGCGCCTGCGCGACGCGCTCGAAGCCCGCGTGCGCGCGCTGTCGAACCGCGCGGTGGTGATCGGCGCCGGCCAGACCCGCCTGCCCAACACCAGCTGCCTGGCGCTGCCCGGCGCCAAGGCCGAGACCCAAGTGATGGCGCTCGATCTCGCCGGCATCGCGGTCAGCGCCGGCTCGGCGTGCTCGTCGGGCAAGGTCGCGGCGAGCCACGTGCTCGCCGCCATGGGTCTGCCGCGGCGGGTCGCCGGCGCGGCGATCCGGATCAGCCTCGGCTGGGCCAGCCGCGACGGCGACGTCGACCGCTTTGTCGCCGCCTGGGGCGCCCTGGCGGCGCGGCCGGCGCGCCCCGTGGCCTGACGGGCGCGGCAGCGGCAGAGCCCCGCGCCCATTCTCCTCGACCGCCCCGGCTCGAGGGACTAAATCGGAGGTGACGCGGCCGCGTTTCGTGGTAAGGGAGCGCCCCGAGCAAGCGTGGGACAGGCAGGAGTAGGGGCGGCATGCCCAAAATGACGTTCATCGACCGCGACGGGCAGCGCCACCAAGTCGATGCCCCGGTGGGGCTTTCGGTGCTCGAGATCGCGCACCGCAACAAGATCGATCTGGAGGGCGCGTGCGAGGGCTCGCTCGCCTGCTCGACCTGCCACGTCATCGTCGACGACGAGGACTTCGATCGTTTGGCCGAGCCGACCGAGGACGAGGAGGACATGCTCGACCTGGCGTTCGGCCTGACCCGCACCTCGCGGCTGGGCTGCCAGATCATCATGACCGAAGAGCTCGACGGCCTGACCGTCGGCCTGCCCGCGGTGACGCGCGACATGCGCACCCAGAAATAGCGTGGCCGATCTCGTCCGCGCCGACGGCCTGTTCGGCAGTCTGGTTTCCGGTGCCACGGCCTCGTGGCGCGCCTACACCGAGCACGCGTTCGTGCGCGACCTCGGCGACGGCTCCTTGCCGCGCGCGGCGTTCCAGCACTATCTGATCCAGGACTACCTGTTCCTGATCCATTTCTGCCGCGCC
>JACQAI010000056.1 GCA_016195115.1 Pseudomonadota bacterium | reverse complement strand
GTCGCGCGATAGGCCACGGGCCGCCGCACGTCGCGTCGACGCTCGTCCAGCGCGCCGTTGGGTGTCTCGATCGCCATGCCCTCATCCTTTCGACAGCGGGCGCGACCCTAGCGGCAGGGCGCCCGGCGAGCCCGTCAAGACCGGTAAAAAATCGTAAGGCTGCTCTCCCGGCGCGTCGCCGGCGCATGGGTAAGGCGGCTTACCAATCCTTACCGATCTTGATGCGGCCGCGGCTGCACGCGGCGATAGATTTTCCCGTGTCGGACGGCGCCGGAATGACGCCGCCCTCAGGCCTCGCGACGACGGGGAAGGAACCAGCGATGTCGCAGGAGTCGACGAGCGTCTTTCTTGTCGAGGACGATCCAACCGTCCGCGACTCGCTCGCGCGGTCGATCCGGGTGGCCGGGTATCGCGTCGAGGCGTTCGCCTCGGCCGAGGCCTTCCTGGCCGTCGATCCGTGCGACCGTCAGGGTTGCGTCATCGCCGACGTGCGCCTCGGGGGCATGTCGGGCCTCGAATTGCAGGGCCAGCTTGCCAAGCGCAGCCCGCGCCTGCCGGTCATCATCGTCACCGGCAATGGCGATATCGCCATGGCCGTCGAAGCCATGCAGGCCGGGGCCGTCGATTTCATCGAGAAACCCTGCAGCCGGCGCGCCCTGCTGAACGCGATCACGCGAGCCCTCGCCTGGACGGGTCCGGTGCGCGGCGACGGGGCGCTCACGTCCGGGGATCCGGCCGACGACCAGCGGATTCACGCGTTGACCGGCAGCGAGAAGCAGGTGTTGGCGCAGCTCCTGCGCACCGGAACCACACGATCGATCGCTGACGCGCTCGACATCTCGCTCGCCGCGGTGGAGTTTCACCGGGCACGCATCATGGAAAAGACCGGCGCCGAAACCAGCGCCGACCTGGTGCGCTTCGCCCTCGCCGGAAACCTCGCCGCCCTGGATGTCGCGCTGCGGCCGCAAGCCAGGGACGATCCGGCGGCCCTCCTCCACGGTCTGACGGACGTGGCGCGATCGATCCTCGGCGCGCGGGTCGCCGCAGCCGTGGTGTTCGACCGCGATCCCGGCAAGATCCGATGGTTCAGCGCGAGTGGGCTGGATGCGTGTGCGGCGCCCCTGGCGCAGGATTTTTCCGCGCGATCCCCGCTGGTCGCGCTGGCCATGGAGCGGCGCCCCCGACGCATCCAGCCCATCAGCGCCGCGCCGGAATTCGTCGGCCTGCCGGCGGCGTTCCCGCCGATCAAATCGTTCCTCGGCGTCCCGCTCGCAACCGCCGAGCGGGTGTTCGGCTGGCTCGCGCTAGCCAACAAGCTCGATGCGGTCGAATTCACGGGCGAGGATGAACGGGTCGCGCTTCACCTCGCTGATCAAGTCACCCGGGCCTTGGAGCTCGACCTGCTCAACAACGAGCTTCATACCCGCGTCGAGCAGCAGCGCGCGGTGGCGCGCTTCGCCGCGACGGCGCTCGGCGCCACCGACTTGCAGGCCCTGTTCGACGATGCTGTAGCGATCACGCGTCAGACCCTCGGCGTCGAGTATTGCGCAATCCTCGAGTTCGAGGGCGCAACCAACAGCCTCGTCGTTCGCGCCGGAGCCGGCTGGCCCGAGGGCATCGTCGGCAGCGCGACGGTCCCGGCGACCCCGGAGTCTCTCGTCGGCCAGGCGCTGGTCTCGGACGAGCCTGTGGTATTCGTGGACCTGGCGACGGAGCGGCGGTTCCGCGCCGCTCCGTTCATGTACGACTGCGGCGTCGTCAGCGGCCTGACGGTGGCGATCCCCAGCGCGACCAACCCGTTTGGCACCTTGGGCGCCCACACCACCCGGTCGCGGCGGTTCACCAGCGACGACGTCGAGTTCGCGCGCACGATCGCGACCGTCCTGGGCCAAGCGATCATCGCCCGACAGACCGACACGCGCCTACGCCATGCGCAAAAGCTCGAAGCGCTGGGCACCCTGGCCGGCGGCATCGCCCATGAGATCAATACGCCGACCCAGTATATCGGCGACAACATTCGCTTCCTGGAGGCAAGTTTCCGCGACCTCGGCCCGGTGCTTGATGCCGCAGCCGCATTGCGCGAGGCGCTGCGCGATGAGCCGCAATGGACGGCGTTGTGCACCGCCATGCAGGATGCCGAAGCTGCCGCCGACCTGGCTTTCCTGCGCACCGAGATTCCAGCGGCAATCGGGCAATCGCTCGACGGCGTCGAGCGCGTCCGGCAGATCGTGCTTGCGGTCAAGGAGTTCTGCCATCCCGACGTCAAGGAGATGGCGCCGACCGACCTTCATCGCCTCGTCCAGACGACGATCACGGTCAGCCGCAACCAGTGGAAATACGTTGCCGAGCTGGTCACCGACTTCGCCAACGATCTACCGCCGATACCCTGTCGCGCCGGCGAGATCAATCAGGTGATCCTCAACCTGATCGTCAACGCGGCGCATGCGATCGAGGCGAAACGCGCCGGCATGGGCACGATTCTGATCGAGACGATCCGCCTCGAGGACGCGGTCGAGATCCGCGTGACGGACAGCGGCACCGGGATCCCGCCCGAGATCCGCGCCCGGATCTTCGATCCGTTCTTCACCACCAAGGGTCCCGGCAAGGGCACCGGCCAAGGGCTCGCGATCTGCCACACGATCGTGGTTCAGAAGCACGGCGGCTCGATATCGGTCGAGTCGAGCCCCGGCCAAGGCACCACGTTTGCCGTCCGGCTGCCCTTGGAACCGCCGCCGGCCGCGGATGACGTCGCGGAAGCAGCAGCATGATCGGGCCCCGCGCGAATTCCGGCCGGACGCTGCCTCGATCGGCATCGCAAGCGGACCCGGGCAGCGCCGGGTGAACTGCTACCGAGCCGAGGCGGCGGTGGCGCCCAGAGCCTGCCGCAACGCGCGGGCGAGTTCGACGACTTGGTAGGGTTTCTGCAGCATGGCGAACTCCGGCACCGGTGCTTCGTGCCTGGCCAGCACCGCCTCCGGATAGCCGGACGCGAACAGGACCCGCAGACCGCTGCGGATCTCGCGCGCCGCGGCGGCGACCTCGAGCCCGTTCATGCCGCCGGGCATGACGACGTCCGCAAATAGCAGATCGATCGCAACCGACGAGCGGACGATCTCCAGCGCCGACGGCCCGTCGGGCGCATGCATCACCTGGTATCCGAGCAGGCGGAGTTGGCGAACCACGTACTGGCTCACCTGCTTGTCATCCTCAACGACGAGAATCGCTTCCTGACCGCGCGGGATCGCGTCGCCCGCCGCCGCTTCCTCCTGCGGCGTCGCGCGCGCGGCGCTGCTCGACGCGCGCGGCAAATAGAGCCTGACGACCGTGCCGTGGCCGGGTTCGCTGTACAGCTTGACGCATCCGTCGGACTGACGGGCAAAGCCGTAGACCATGCTGAGGCCGAGCCCACTGCCCTTGCCCACGGTCTTGGTCGTGAAGAACGGCTCGAACGCACGGTTCACGACATCGGGCGCCATACCGGTTCCCGTGTCGGACACCGCGAGGACGACATAGGACCCAGCCTTCAATTCCATGTCGCTTGCGGCATGGGCCTCGTCGATCTCGGCGTTGCGCACCTCGATGATCAGCTGGCCGCCATCCGGCATGGCGTCGCGTGCGTTGATCGCGAGATTGAGCAGGGCGATCTCGAGCTGAGCGGCATCCGCGTAACCCGGCCAGGCCTCGGGATCGCTGAGAACATCGATCTCGATGCTCGTAGGTCAAATCCGCGCCGCGCCGCGCCGCCGCTTCGATCTCCGCATTGATCTCCAGCAGGTCCGCCGACCCTTCGACCATGCTGGCGACGAGCTGGGCGTTGCCCAGGATCACGGTCAGGAGATTGTTGAAATCGTGGGCGACGCCGCCGGTCAGCAATCCGATGGCTTCCATCTTCTGCACTTTGCGCAGAGAGCTTTCGGTCTGGGTGCGGATCACGGCCTGGCCCAGCAGATCGGCGACCGTCTTTACGAAGCCGATTTCATCGTCCGTGAAGCGGCGCGGCTTGAGGGCGTGCACCCCGAGCGTGCCGTAGGGTTGCGCCATGCCGGGGATCGCGGTCGTGAGCCCGCTGACGACACCCGTCTGGTACATGAATGGTGCCGCGCGAAACCGGGCTTCGCTGCGCAGATCGGCGAACACGATCGGCTTCGGCGAAGCCAGCGCGTGGCCGACGATGTCGTTGCGATGGTCGATCGCGATCTCGCTGCCGATCACACCTGCCGGCCACCCGACGCCGGCGCGCACCGTCATGCTCTCCTTCGCGCTGCCGAGCTGCAGGATCGAGCAGCATTCGACGTCCATGGTCTGGGCGACCGCCGCCGCGGTCTCATCGAGCAGCGCTTGGAGGTCGGCCGCCCCAAGCGCGGGCGAGCGCGATCTGCTCGTCATCATCGGAGAAGCCGTCGGCACCGATCTTGTCGAACAACGCCAGCCAGCCCAAGACGCGCTGGCGCGTCGCCAACGGCACCGCGAGCAGCGTATGCACGCTCGGAAAGCCGGCCGTCAATCCCACCAGCCGTGGATCGCCGGGCAGCCCCGTCACCCGCTTGGGGCGGCGGTCGGCCGCGACGCGCACCAATAGGGAGTCGGTATCTGCCGGCGGCGGCGCCGCGGCGGGGATCGGATCGAGCCCCGCGGTTGCGAACCATTGAATTTCGGGCCGATCGCTCTCGAGCACCGCAGCAGCGGAGAACCGCGCGCCGATGATGGCCCGCGCCGACTCGACCGCGCCGCGCAGCACGGCCTCCGGCGCGCCCTCGTCGTCGAACTGGAACCTCAACGCCAAGGCGCTGACGCTGTCCGCCCAGGCCAGCCGGATCAGCTCCGTCATGCTCTCGGCGCCCAGCTTTTCCATGATACGCGCGCGGTGCAGCTCCACGGTCTTGGCCGGCATGTCCAAGAAAGCGGCGGCAGCAGTCGTCGAACGGCCGGTCATGATCTCGCGTAGCACCTCTTTCTCGAGCGCGCTGAGCGATCCCATACGGCGTTGCGACAACGCTGCGTCCGCGCCCCCCGCCCGGTCGCTCCGCCCGCCGCTGCCCGCCTCGACGGCCCGCTGTACCGCATCCAGGATTTCGTTATTCGTGAACGGCTTTTCGATGAAATCGACCGCGCCCGCCCGCAACGCCCGGGTCGCCATGGCGATATCGCCATGGCCGGTCATGATGACGACCGACAAGGGTACGTCGCGTTCGCGCAGCCGCTCCTGCAGCTCGAGGCCGGTCATCCCCGGCATGCGGACGTCGGCGATCACACAGCCGTGGCGCCGATCGTCATAGGTCTTCAGGAAGTCGACCGCGGACGGAAAGCTTTCCGTGGCATAGCCGGCGGACTCGAACAGATCCTGCAGCCAATCGCGCACCCCGTCATCGTCGTCGAGGATGAAGATCGTCGGCGGTTCCGGCATGCGTCGCGCTCCCACCGGCGGACTGCCAATCAAACGATCGGCATCCGCAAGCGTCGAACGCAGTGTCCCTGCGAATCCCTAAACCACCATGGATTTTACAAAACTTTACAATTGGCCCTCAGAGCGCGGCGACCCGGGTGAGGCGCAGAAGCTCGAGCGACATGGACTCGAGCCGGCTGGTGGAAACTTTTGGGGTGCAACTCATTTGAGTCATCTTCACGGAAAATTTCGAACTGTAAGGTAGCCTACTGGGGCGGTGGGCTACCTACCCTGACGGAACCTGACGCATGTCTCCGCGTGCAGGTCACTGGTCCCCTTCCAGTGCTCCAGGCCCTGCTCTGGCACCTGCCCCGCCCATCGCCACCGTTAGGCACGTTCTCGCACAGCCGGTCCGCGACGACTTCGTTGGTGGCAACGATGTCCGATAGCAGCCTCGGGATCTTCACCAGTCGACCGGCAACGCCCACGCGGGGCGATAATCAGGCCCCGCGCCCGCATGTCGCGGAGCGGACGGCCTTCCTCTCCACCGCGCTCGCCGGGCGGCGCGACTACCGTCTGGCCGCCGGGGCCGTCGTCGTCTCGATCGTCGCCTTCGCGGCCGCGGCACCATTCGCGAAGACGCCGCTGACGCCGGTGGCGGCCTTCATCCCGAGCTACGAGACCGCGCTCGTGGTCTGCGACTTCGTCACCGCGGTCATGTTGCTCGGGCAATTCGCCATCCTGCGATCACGTGCGCTCCTCGTGCTCGCCGGCGGGTACCTGTTCACCGCGATCATGACCGTGGCGCACGCGCTCACGTTCCCCGGCCTGTTCGCGCCGACCGGGCTGCTCGGAGCCGGAACCCAGAGCACCGCATGGATCTACATGTTCTGGCACGGCGGCTTCCCGATCGCTGTCATTTGCTATGCCCTGTTCAACCGCAAGGACGGCGGGGAGGATCGGATACGCGCCCAGCTGCCTATCGCCTTGCCGTGCGCCGTCCTGGCAGTTCTGATCGTCGCCAGCATCCTGACGCTGCTTGCGACCGCCGGAGAGCGGGCGTTGCCGACAATCATGGCCGGGAGCCGCATGGCCCCGGCGCAGGCCGGCGTGATCTCGGCGGTCTGCACGCTGGTCGTGGCCGCGTTCGCCGTCTTGTGGACACGGCGACCGCGCAGGGTGCTCGATTTGTGGCTCATGGTCGTCATGTGCGCGTGGCTGCTCGACGTGGCGCTGAGCGGCGTCCTCGCCGCCGGACGCTTCGATCTCGGGTTCTACGCCGGACGGATCTACGGCCTGATGGCGGCGGGCTTCGTGCTCGCGGTCATGCTGGTCGAGACGATCCGGCATTACAGCCGCCTGGCTACCGCCGCAACGCAGGTGACGGAATACGCCGGGACCCTCGAGACGCGCGTTCGGGAGCGGACCGTCGAGCTCGAGCAATCGAGCGCGATGAACCAGCGCATCATCGAAACGTCGCAGGACCTGATCCTGGTCGTCGACCGCACGGGAACTTTCATCCGGGTCAGCCCCAGCGTGGCGGCGATCCTGGGCTATCGTCCGGAGGAATGGATCGGGCGCAACGGCGCCGACTTCGTGCACCCGGACGATCTCGAGCGAACCCGAGCGGAAATGCGCGTGGCCCGGCGCGGGCGGCGGATGCGCAACTTCGAGACCCGCTACGTCCACAAGAACGGCCGTGCCGTGACGATGGCGTGGACCGGGGTTTGGTCGGAGCCGGACCAGCGGCATTTCTTCACCGGACGCGACATGACCGAGCGGATCGCGGCCGAGGAACAGCTCCGGCAGTCCCAGAAGATGGAGGCGATCGGCCAGCTCACGGGCGGCCTCGCGCACGATTTCAACAACCTGCTGCTCGTCATCATGGGCAATCTCGGGCTCCTGCGCGAGATCCGGAGCGAGGATCAGGATGCCGATGAGCTCGTACGCGAGGCGCTGGATGCGGCGCGCCGCGGCGCCGAGCTGACGCGCAGCCTGCTCGCCTTCGCGCGCCGCCAGCCCTTGCAGCCCAAGCGCGCCGATATGAACGAACTCGTAACGGAAATCACCGCGCTCCTGCGCCGAACACTCGGCGAGCGGATCGAGATCGCGCTGGACCTTTCGCCCGACGCTTGGCCGGTCGTCGTCGATCCGATCCAGCTCGAGGCCGCGCTCGCCAACCTGGCGACCAACGCGCGGGATGCCATGCCCAAGGGCGGACGGCTGAGCGTCGTCACGGCGAACCGCCAGCTCGATGCGGACTACGCCTCGCAGCATGCCGACGTGACGCCGGGCGACTACGCCATGGTCCAGGTCAGCGATACCGGGACCGGCATGCCGCCCGACGTGCTGACGCGCGTCTTCGAGCCGTTCTTCACGACCAAGGGCCGCGGCGAGGGCACTGGGCTCGGCCTCGCCATGGTGTTCGGCTTCATGAAGCAGTCGGGCGGGCACGTGAACGTCTACAGCGAGGTCGGCGTCGGCACGACCTTCCGGCTGTACTTGCCGCGCGCCCGAGCGCCGGCCGAGGCGGGCGACGATCGCGCCCCTGAGCCCGCGCCGCGGGGCCGTGGTGAGCGGGTGCTCGTCGTCGAGGACAACGCGACCCTGCGCCGCCTCGCCACCCGCCAACTGACCGCGCTCGGATACCGCGTCAGCGAGGCGGCGAACGCGGCCGCGGCGCTCGAATGCCTGAAAGCCAGCCAGCCGTTCGATCTCTTGTTCAGCGATGTCGTGATGGCCGGCAAGGTCGACGGCTTCGACCTGGCGCAAATCGTCGCCGATCGATGGCCGGCAACCCGGATCCTGCTGACATCGGGTTTTCCCGACACCAGGACCGCCGGCGCCGACGGAGCGGAGACGAACTTCCACCTGCTCGCCAAGCCGTACATCAAGGAAGACCTCGCGCGGCTAGTCAGCGACGCCCTGAATGGCGGCGCCCATGTCCGATAGGCCGATGCGGCTGCTCATTCTGGACGACGAAGTCGCCGTCGGCCGGCTCCTGGTGCGGGTTGCAGAGCGCGCCGGCTGGGAGGCCCGGAGCACCGCCACCGCCGGCGAATTTCAGGTGCAGGTCGGCGTCGACCGCCCTGACGCCATCATGCTCGATCTCCACCTCGGCGACGCCGACGGGATCGAGCAGCTCCGGTTCCTGCATGGGCGGGGTTACGACGGTACGATCGTGCTGATGAGCGGTTTCGCCGATCGCGTGCTGGACGCGGCGCGAGAGCTTGGCACATCGCTCGGCTTGACGATTTCAGCGATCGTCGCCAAGCCGGCAACGATCGAGGAGATCGAAGCGGTGCTGGCGGCCATCCAGATGCCTGATCGCACCGCGGCGATCGAACCGGATGAAACGCACGGCGCGGCGCCGTCACTGGGACCGTTGTCGGCGGCTCGGATCGACCAAGGGATGATCGACGGCGAGCTGCAGCTGGAATATCAGCCGATCGTCAATGGCAAGGATCGCGCGGTCGAGGAGATCGAGGCGCTCGCCCGATGGCACCATCCGACGCGCGGGCTGGTGATGCCCAACGAATTCATTCCGATCAGCGAGCAGGATACCGGCGTGATCGACCGCTTGACCATGTGGGTCGTGCGCACCGCGAATGAGCAGTCGAAGCGCATCCATCGGCTCGCGACGGAGACACGACTGGCGGTGAACGTCTCGGCGAAAAACCTGCGCTCGTTGGAATTCCCGGACCAGCTCGCCGGCCTGGTTGCGGAGCTCGGCGCGGCACCGTCAAACCTGACCCTCGAGATCACCGAGAGCGCCACCACGAGCGATCCGACCGCCACGATGGACATCCTCACCCGCCTGCGGTTGAAGGGCTTCCGCTTGGCGATGGACGACTTCGGCACTGGTTTCTCGTCGCTCAAGGCGCTGGTGAACTCGCCCTTCTCGGAGATCAAGATCGACAAGTCCTTCGTCGCCAACGTGCTGGCGTCGCGCGATGCCCGCGTGATCGTCAAGACGGTCGCCCATCTGGCGCATGACATGGGGTTGAAGACGGTCGCCGAGGGCGCCGAAACCCAGGCCGTGGTCGATCAACTGCTCGAGTTCGGGGTCGACAGCGTGCAGGGCTATCACGTCAGTCGGCCGATGCCGGCCAATCGGCTCGATGGCTGGCTGAGCGAGTGGTCCGCTGCCGGCCGGCGCGCCCGAGGCTGGTGCTAAGCGCGTAGCCAGACCGTGACGTCGAACCCGGCTGCGCCGCGTGCCACCAGCGCTGCCCAGCGGCCGTTCTGCCAGCCGTCGTGCTTGACGGCGAACCCGCGCGAGGCCAGGTAGGCCCATGCCTCGTCGCGCGTGTCGTAGCGGCGATTGATTTCGGCCTTGTAGGTCATGACACACACCGTGCGCATCTTGCATCGCGCGCGGGCGCATCCCCGAGGACGCCCGTCGCCACGGCGGCGGGAGCCCCGATCAGGATGGCGGACACGATCGCGACGGCGGCCACGCGCTCGGCCCGGTTCCAGCGCCTCCAGTCCCTCAGAAAACTCCGCATGGCTGCTCTCCCTATCGAACAGCCGCGAGCTTACGGGCACGGCCGGGCCCGCACCCGTCAAGATCAGTGAGCAATGGTAAGGCCGCGGCCGGGCTCATTGCGGGTCGCACGGCGCGGCCGCGCGCAACACCCTGCGCACGGTTGGCAACCTCGATGTCGCGTCGCCGTCATCGGTCTGGCGGGCATGACCGCCGCCCAAGTCCGCCGCGTCGTCGAGCACGGCCTCGGCTGAAACTCCCGTCGCATAAGCAGAAGAGCCGCTGATCTTGTGCAAGATCAGCGGCTCTTTTGTTTGGTTGCGGGGAGAGGATTTGAACCTCTGACCTTCAGGTTATGAGCCTGACGAGCTACCGGGCTGCTCCACCCCGCGGTGATCGGAGGACAGGAGACGGACGACAGAGGACAGACGGTCGGTTCTGTCGTCGTCCTGATCGTGGCTAGGTTTTTGTGTGTTGGATCTGTCGTCTGAGGTCTGACGTCTGATCTCTGATTGGAAGACCTGGCAGCGACCTACTCTCCCGCGTCTTGAGACGAAGTACCATCGGCGCAGAGGGATTTCACGGCCGAGTTCGGGATGGGATCGGGTGCGCAGCCCTCGCTATGACCACCAGGTCGTCCGATCAGAGGACAGAGGACGGACGCCAGAGGACAGAGGTTTTGTGTGAGGGATCGAGTGTCTTGGGGGGAGCGCGTCAGCGGGGTTTGCCGCTGTGCGCGAGGCGTAAGATCAAGCCGATCGAGCGATTAGTACCAGTCGGCTACGCGTGTTGCCACGCTTGCACCCCTGGCCTATCGACGTGATGGTCTATCACGGCTCTTGGGGGAGACCTGGTTTTGAGGGGGGCTTCCCGCTTAGATGCATTCAGCGGTTATCCCGTCCGCACTTAGCTACCCGGCGATGCCGCTGGCGCGACAACCGGTACACCAGAGGTGCGTTCATCCCGGTCCTCTCGTACTAGGGACAAGTCCTCGCAAGTCTCCGACACCCACGGCAGATAGGGACCGAACTGTCTCACGACGTTCTAAACCCAGCTCACGTACCACTTTAATCGGCGAACAGCCGAACCCTTGGGACCTGCTCCAGCCCCAGGATGTGATGAGCCGACATCG
>JACQAI010000055.1 GCA_016195115.1 Pseudomonadota bacterium | reverse complement strand
GCCCGGCGCCTCCGTCACCGCCGAAGTCGTCGAGCAGACCCGCGGGCCGAAGATCATCATCTTCAAGAAGCGCCGGCGGCAGAACTCGCGGCGCAAGAACGGCCACCGCCAGGACCTGACGGTGCTCAAGATCACCGACGTCAAGGCGCCGTAGGGCTCAGGAGCAGGCCATGGCACATAAGAAGGCAGGCGGCAGCTCGCGCAACGGCCGCGACTCGCCGGGCCGCCGGCTCGGCGTCAAGAAGTACGGCGGCGAGATCGTGCTCGCCGGCAATATCCTGGTGCGCCAGCGCGGCACCAAGTATCAGCCCGGCGCCAACGTCGGCATGGGCCGCGACCATACCCTGTTCGCGCTGGTCGAGGGCCAGGTCGCGTTCCACAAGTCGAACGACGGCACCCGCATCGACGTGCTGCCGCCGCCGGCCGCCTAGGTCCGACGCGCCGGCGACCCGCGCCCTCCCGGATCGCCGGGACGGCCATCGAGCCAAGGAGGGATGGGCAACCATTCCTCCTTTGTCGTTTCAGGCACATCCCATGAAGGTTTTAGCGCAGAGGGCGCGGAGGCAACGCGGAGGACGCAGGGGAATTCTTGCGCGCGCTTCGCGCGCCATCCCCTGCCTCCGCGCCCTCTGCGCAACCTCCGCGTCCTCTGCGCTAAAAACTTTCGTCGGTGCGGCAGGACAGGGGCGATGAAGTTCCTCGATCAGACCAAGGTCTATCTGAAGAGCGGCCACGGCGGCCCCGGCTGTCTGAGCTTCCGGCGGGAAAAGTTCATCGAGTTCGGCGGGCCGGACGGCGGCGACGGCGGCCGCGGCGGCGACGTCTGGGTCGAAGCGGTCGCCAACCTCAACACCTTGATCGACTTCCGCTACCAGCAGCACTGCACCGCCAAGAACGGCCGCGGCGGCATGGGCAACCAGCGCACCGGCGCGGCCGCCGATGCCGTCACCTTGAAGGTGCCGGCCGGCACCGAGGTGCTCGACCAGGACGCCCTGACCGTGCTGCACGACCTGACCGAGCCCGGCCAGCGCGTGCGCGTGCTCAAGGGCGGCGACGGCGGCTTCGGCAACCTGCACTTCAAGTCGTCGACCAACCGCGCGCCGCGCAAAACCACCCCGGGCTGGCCGGGCGAGGAGCGCACCGTGTGGCTGCGCCTCAAGCTGATCGCCGACGCCGGCGTGATCGGCTTGCCCAACGCCGGCAAGTCGACCCTGCTCGCCGCGTCGTCGCGCGCCAAGCCCAAGATCGCCGACTATCCGTTCACCACCCTGACGCCGCAGCTCGGCGTCGTCGGGGTCGACGATCGCGAGTTCGTGCTCGCCGACATCCCGGGACTCATCGAAGGGGCCCATGACGGTGCCGGTCTCGGCGACCGCTTCCTCGGCCACGTCGAGCGCTGCCGCGTGCTCCTGCACCTGGTCGACGGCACCGAGGCGGATGTCGCCGCGAGCTACCGCACGGTGCGCGGCGAGCTCGCCCAGTACGGCGGCGGCCTCGCGGCAAAACCCGAGATCGTCGCGCTCAACAAGATCGACGCGCTGACCAAGGAGACGATCACGAAGCGCCGCGCCGCGCTGCGCAAGGCATCCAAGCGCTCCGTCCTGCTGGTTTCCGGCGCCGCCGGCACCGGCGTCCCGGAGCTGATGCGCGCCGCCCTCAAAGAGATCGACGCCGCCGTCGACACTGAAAAACAACCCGAATCGGCGGTCGCGCGATGACACCCCGAAGGAAGGTTTTAGCGCAGAGGACGCGGAGGTCTCGCGGAGGACGCAGAGGTACAAAGCGCGCTTCGCGCGCAGTTTCCTTGCTCCGCGTCCTCTGCGCATCCTCCGCGTCCTCTGCGCTAAAATCTTCTTCCTCATGACGACGCCGAGCCAAAATCCGCTGGCGAAGGCGCGGCGGGTGATCGTCAAGATCGGCTCGGCGCTGCTGGTCGATCAGGCGAGCGGCGACATCCGGCGCGCCTGGCTCGATGCGCTGGCCGACGACGTCGCGGCGCTGCACAAGCGGGGCGCCGACGTCGTGATCGTCACGTCCGGCGCGATCGCGGCGGGACGACGCCATCTCGGGCTCGCGGAGCAAAAACTCAAGCTCGAGGAGAAGCAGGCGGCGGCGGCGACCGGGCAGATCCGCCTGGCGCACGCCTATCAGACGGCGCTGGCGCGCCACGGCATCACGGCGGCGCAGGTGCTGCTGACCCTCGACGACACCGAGGAGCGCCGCCGTCATCTCAACGGCCGCGCCACCATCAACACGCTGCTGAGCCTGCGCGCGGTGCCGATCATCAACGAGAACGACACGGTGGCGACCGCGGAAATCCAGTTCGGCGACAACGATCGCTTGGCGGCGCGGGTCGCCCAGATGATCAGCGCCGACGCCCTCATCCTGTTCTCCGACATCGACGGCCTCTACACCGCCGATCCGCGCAAGGACGCGGCTGCCCGGCATCTGCCGCTGGTGCGCGAGATCACGTCTGAGATCCTGGCGATGGCCGGCGAGGCGCCGCCCGGCTACAGCTCGGGCGGCAGGGTGTCCAAGCTCGAGGCGGCGCGCGTCGCGGTCGCCGCCGGCTGCGCCATGGCGATCGCCCAGGGCACCGAGGCGCATCCCGTGAGCGCCATCCTCAAGGGCGCGCGCTGCACCTGGTTCGTGCCCCGCGAGCAGCCGCTGACCGCGCGCAAGCGCTGGATCGCCGGCTCGCTCAATCCGGTCGGCTCGCTGGTGATCGACGACGGCGCCGCGGCGGCGCTGGCCGGCGGCAAGAGCCTGCTGCCGGCCGGCGTGGTCGCGGTCGCGGGCAGCTTCGAGCGCGGCGACGCCGTGCTGATCACGCGCCGCGACGGCGCTGTGGTCGGGCGCGGCCTGACGGCTTACGGCAGCGCCGACGCGCGCCGCATCATCGGCCACAAAAGCCGTGAAATCGAGGCATTGCTGGGCTACCGTGGTCGCGGGGAGATGGTCCACCGCGATGATCTGGTGCTGGCAGCACCGAACCAAGGCGCGGCGCACCAGGACGCCGCCGAGATCGAGGCCGAGTAGTCGATGGCGCTAGCGGTGGCCAACCCGCCGGATGCGATGACGGCAGCGCTCGAAGCGATCGGCCGGCGCGCGCGCGCCGCCGAGCGCGCGCTCGCCCGGACGACCGGCGCCGCGCGCAGCGCCGCGCTGACCGCCGCCGCCGCCAGCCTGCGCGCCGCGCGAGCGCCGATTCTCGCCGCCAACCAGCGCGACCTCGCCGACAATCCCGGGCTGTCAGCGGCGCTGCGCGACCGCCT
>JACQAI010000054.1 GCA_016195115.1 Pseudomonadota bacterium | reverse complement strand
CCTCTCAGACCAGCTACCGATCACAGGCTTGGTGAGCCGTTACCTCACCAACTACCTAATCGGACGCGGGCCCCTCCTTCGGCGATAAATCTTTCCCCCGTAGGGTGCATCCGGTATTAGCCGCAGTTTCCCGCGGTTATTCCGAACCAAAGGGCAGGTTCCCACGCGCTACTCACCCGTGCGCCACTCGTGGCCGAAACCACGCGTTCGAGCTACTCACCCGTGCGCCACACGTGGCCGAAACCACGCGTTCGACTTGCATGTGTTAGGCATGCCGCCAGCGTTCGTTCTGAGCCAGGATCAAACTCTCAGGTTACTCAACCCATCCCACGACGCACCTCGCGGCACACCGCAGAACAGGCCAGTACCCGCTCATGCGATCCTTGAACTCAAGGATGCACGAGCAACAGCCTCCAAGCCGCCGCCTGCGCATCCCTTCCCTTATGCTCACCATGTCAAACAGCGACCAACCCCGACGAGATCGATTGTTGAGACCGACCGCGCGACGCTTTCGGCTAGAGCCGGATGCGCTGAGCTGGAAACCCCAGAATATAGCCTTGCGCCGCTACCGGCGCAAGCGCCCGACCGAGTCGTGGGGTGCTCTCGGTTATCCACAGGGACGACCGAGAGCCGGCGCTATATAGGCCCCTCGCGGAGCCGTGTAAACCCCTGCACGGCCTTGATTCTTAGAGTAGTCCCAGCGAGCGCAGCTCGGCGAGCATCTGGGGCGGCATATTGGCGGCGCCCTTGCCCGCCTTGGTGAGGTCGGCCGGGGCGCTCGCGGGATCGAAATAGCGCCAGCCCTGGAATGCCCGGAACGCCGTCGGCAGGGTCGGGACCAGGGTCGTGTCGAGCAGCAGCATGCAGCGCGTACGGCCCTCGTCGTCGACGTAGGGCCGGAAGCCGAGCAGGCGCTGACGCACGCGCATCAAGCCCTTGATCACCCAGTAGAGCGAGCCGCCGTCGAGCAGCTCCTCGGCGCGCTTGGGCATGTGGGTCGTGTAGCTCGGCACCGCCTTGCCGCCACGCTTGGGCAGCTGGATTTTCTTGCGCTTCTTCTGGATCGAGGCCAGGTGCTCGATGTCGCGCACCCCGACCGCCAGACGCATCATGTGCAACGGCATCGTTTCGCGCGCTCCGTCCTGCCGATCTGGCCGCGCAGTATCTCGACCGGCGTCGCGCGCCGCAAGCTCAGCCGACGCCGACCTCGAGCACCAACAACTCGGCGCCCTCGTCGACCAGGTCGCCGACCCGATAGTGCACGGCGCCGATGCGGCCGGCCGCCGGCGCCGTGATGGTGTGCTCCATCTTCATGGCCTCGACCACGATCAAGGCGTGACCGCGTGCCACGTGCTCGCCCGGTGCCACGCGCACCGCGGCGATCCGCCCGGGCATCGGCGCGGTCAGTTTACCGGCGGCGGCCTCGCCGGCCGCGGCCGCGAGCAGCGGATCGACCACACCAAGCCGGCGCTCGGCACCGCGATCGAACACCGTGACGCCGTCGCCATGGCGCACCACGCGCGCCGTCACCCGCACGCCGTCGATGGTCGCGTGCAACACGCCGTCGGCCGCCAGCGCGCCGTCGGCGGCGATCGTGGTGTCCGCCACGCGCAACGCGAAACCGCGGGTGGAAAAGCGCGCACGCACCGCCACCGTACTGTCGCCGTCGCGCCACAGGCACTCCTGCCAGGCCTCGCGATTGAGCCGCCAACCGCCCGAGTGCGCCCACGGCGAGTGCGGATCGGCGGTCGCCGCGGCGGCTTCGTGCGCGTGCCCGCGCTCCTCGAGCAGGCGGGCCAGGGTCGCGAGCGCCAGGATGCGCGCGTCGGCGGGCGTCGGCGGCGGCAGCAACGCGGCGCGGTGGTGCGCGATGAAGCCGGTGTCGAGCGCCCCCTTGGCGAACGCGGGATGGCCGACGATCGCCGCCAGCAACGCGCGGTTGGTGCGCACGCCGGCGATCTCGGTGTCGGCCAGCGCGCGCACCAGTCGCGCGGTCGCCACGGCGCGCGTCTCGCCCCAGGCGATCACCTTGGCGATCATGGCGTCGTAGTCGCGCGGCACCACGGCGCCGCTGCGCACACCGGTGTCGACGCGCACGCCCTCGGCAACGGGGAACCGCACGTGCTCGAGACGGCCGGGCTGGGGCAAGAAGTCGCGCGCCGGATCCTCGGCGTAGAGCCGCGCCTCGACGGCATGGCCGCGCAGCGTGACGGCGTCCTGCGCCAGCGGCAGCGCTTCGCCGTCGGCGACGCGGATCTGCCATTCGACCAGATCGAGGCCGGTGATCGCCTCGGTGACCGGATGCTCGACCTGCAGCCGCGTGTTCATCTCCATGAAGTAGAAATCGTCGGCGTCGGCCGGGGCGATGAACTCGACCGTGCCGGCGCCGACATAGCCGACCGCACGCGCCGCGGCGATCGCGGCAGCGCCGATCGCGGCGCGGCGCGCGGCCGTCATGCCGGGCGCCGGGGCTTCCTCGATGACCTTCTGATAGCGGCGTTGGATCGAGCAGTCGCGCTCGAACAGATGGATGCAGTGGTCGTGCGTGTCGGCGAACACCTGGACCTCGATGTGGCGCGGCCGCGCCAGGTACTTCTCGATCAGGAGCTGCGGGTCGCCGAACGCCGCCTCGGCCTCGCGCCGCGCCGCGGCCAGCGCATCGGCGAGCGCGGCGGCGCGCTCGACCACGCGCATGCCGCGGCCGCCGCCGCCGGCCGATGCCTTGATGAGCACCGGATAGCCGATCGCTTTCGCCGCCTTGGCGAGCACCGCCGGATCCTGCGCGGCACCGTGATAGCCGGGCACCAGCGGCACGCCGGCCTTTTCCATCAGATCCTTGGCCGCACTCTTCGAGCCCATGGCGCGGATCGCCGCCGGCGGCGGCCCGATGAAGATCACGCCGGCCGCCGCGCAGGCCGCGGCGAAGTCGGCGTTCTCGGACAGGAAGCCGTAGCCCGGATGGATCGCGTCGGCGCCGCTGCGCTTGGCGGCGTCGAGGATCGCCGCGCTATCAAGATAACTGGCACGCGCCGGCGCCGGCCCGATCGCGTGGGCCTCGTCGGCGAGCTCGACATGCAGCGCGCCGGCGTCGGCCTCGGAGTAGACCGCGATCGTGCGCAAGCCCAGGCGGCGCGCGGTGCGGATGACCCGACAGGCGATCTCGCCGCGGTTGGCGATCAGGACGGTCTTGATCACGCGTCGCGTACCCACCGCGGCTTGCGCTTCTCGAGGAACGCCGTCAGGCCCTCGACGCCGTCCGGGCTGGCGCGCGCCACTGCAATGCCACGCACGGTGTCCGCAATGAGCGCGTCGTCGAGCGGCCGATCGACCGCGGCCACCAGCGCCTTGGACGCCGCCATGGCCTGCGGGCTGCCGCCGCGCAGCGCCGCCAGGGTGCGCGCGAGCGTGGTGTCGAGCGCCTCGCTTGGCACGACCTCGTGGACTAGGCCGATGCGCCGCGCCTCGTCGGCGCCGAAGCGCTCCGCGGTGAGAAAGCGCCGCCGCGCCTCGCGCGCGCCGATCGCGCGCACCACGTAGGGGCTGATCACTGCCGGGATCAGGCCGATGCGCACCTCGGTGACGGCGAATTCGGCGTGCACCGCGGCGATCACGATATCCTGGACGGCGATCAGGCCGAGCCCGCCGGCGAACGCCGAGCCCTGCACGCGCGCGATTGTCGGTTTTGACAAGCGGTCGATGAGTTTGAGCAAGGCCGCCAACCGTCCCGCGTCGGCGATGTTCTCCGCCTCGGTGTAGGTCGCCATTCGGCGCATCCAGTTGAGGTCGGCGCCGGCCGAGAAGCTAGCGCCGGTGGCCGCCAACACCACCGCGCGTACCGAAGCATCATTGTCGAGTGCCCGATAGCGCTCGGTCAGCGCGGCGATCAGCGCGTCGTCGAACGCGTTGTGGATCTCGGGCCGGTTGAGGGTGAGGGTCGCGACGCCGTCGGCGACCGCGAGCAGCAAGGTGTCCGCCATGGCTACATCCGGAAAATGCCGAACCGGGTGTCCGGGATCGGCGCGTTGAGCGAAGCCGAGATCGACAGGCCGAGCACCATGCGGGTGTCGACCGGATCGATGATGCCGTCGTCCCACAGCCGCGCCGTCGAGTAGTAGGGATGGCCCTGCGCCTCGTACTGCGCGCGGATCGGCGCCTTGAAGGCGTCCTCGTCGGCGGCCGCCCAGGTCTGGCCGCGCGCCTCGAGATTGTCGCGCCGCACCTGGGCGAGCACGTTGGCGGCCTGCTCGCCGCCCATCACCGAGACGCGCGCGTTCGGCCACATCCACAAAAAGCGCGGATCGTAGGCGCGCCCGCACATGCCGTAATTGCCGGCACCGAAGCTGCCGCCGATGATCACGGTGAACTTCGGCACCGCGGCGCACGCCACCGCGGTGACCAGCTTGGCGCCGTCCTTGGCGATGCCGCCCGCCTCGTATTTGCGCCCGACCATGAAGCCGGTGATGTTCTGCAGGAAGATCAGCGGAATGCCGCGCTGGCAGCACAGCTCGACGAAATGCGCGCCCTTGAGCGCCGACTCCGAGAACAGGATGCCGTTGTTGGCCAGGATGCCGACCGGATAACCGAAGATGTGCGCGAAGCCGGTCACCAGGGTGGCGCCGTAGTTCTGCTTGAACTCGTCGAACTCCGAGCCGTCGACGACGCGTGCGATGACCTCTCGAACGTCGAAGGGTTTTCTCAAATCGGCCGAGACGACGCCATAGAGCTCGCCGGCGTCGAGCAGCGGCTCGCGCGGCGCCTTGATGTCGAGGCTGTGCTGCTTCACTCGATTGAGGTTGGCAACCAAACGCCGCGCGATGGCGAGCGCGTGCTGGTCGTTGAGCGCCAGGTGATCGCTGACCCCGGAGACGCGCGTGTGCACGTCGGCGCCGCCGAGCTCCTCGGCGGTCACGACCTCGCCGGTCGCGGCCTTCACGAGCGGCGGCCCGGCAAGGAAGATCGTGCCCTGGTCGCGCACGATGATGCTCTCGTCCGACATCGCCGGCACGTAGGCGCCGCCCGCCGTGCAGCTGCCCATCACCGCGGCGATCTGCGGTATCCCAAGCGCCGACATGGTCGCCTGGTTGTAGAAGATGCGCCCGAAATGCTCGCGGTCGGGAAACACCTCGTCCTGGTTGGGCAGGTTGGCGCCGCCGCTATCGACCAGGTAGATGCACGGCAGGCGGTTCTGCGCTGCGATCGCCTGGGCGCGCAGGTGTTTCTTCACCGTCAGCGGGAAATACGTGCCGCCCTTGACCGTGGCGTCGTTGGCGATGATCAGGCACTCGCGCCCCGACACGCGGCCGATGCCCGTGATGATGCCCGCCGCCGGGACCTCGTCGTCGTAGAGGCCGTGCGCCGCGAGCTGGCTGAACTCGAGGAACGGCGAGCCGGGATCGAGCAGGGTGCGGATGCGGTCGCGGATGAGCAGCTTGCCGCGCGCCAGATGGCGCTCGCGCGCCGCCGGCGGACCGCCCTCGCCGACCTTGGCGACCTGGGCGCGCAGGTCGGCGACCGCCGCGCGCAACGTCTCGCCGTTGGCGCGGAACTCAGCCGAGCGAGGATCGATGCGGGTCTCGAGCGCGGGCATGTCTCCCTCAACCGCGGGCACGCAGCTCGCGCCGGATGATCTTGCCGGTCGCGGTCAGCGGCAGTGTATCGACGAACTCGATGCGGCGGGGATATTCGTGCGCCGCCAACCGGGTCTTGACGAAGTTCTGCAGCTCGCCGACCAGCGCGTCGTCGGGCGACTGCCCGGGATTGAGCACGATGAACGCCTTGACGATCTCGGTGCGCAGCGGGTCGGGCACACCGACCACCGCCGCCATGGCAACCGCCGGGTGCTTGATCAGACAGTCCTCGATCTCGCCCGGACCGATGCGGTAGCCGCCCGACGTGATGACGTCGTCGTCGCGCCCGACGAACCAGAAATAGCCGTCGGCATCGCGGCGTGCCTGGTCGCCGGTCAGCAGCCAATCGCCGGCGAACTTTTGGCGCGTCGCCTCGGGGTTCTGCCAATAACCGAGGAACATCACCGGATCGGGGCGCTTGACCGCGACCAACCCGAGCTCGCCATCGCGCACCTCGCGGCCGGCGCGGTCGACCACCGCGACGTCGTGCCCGGGCACCGCGCGGCCCATCGCGCCCGGCCGCGCCGCCATGACGGCGGCGCAGTTGGCGACCACCAGATTGCATTCGGTCTGGCCGTAGAACTCGTTGATCGTCGTGCCGAACGTGCGCCGGCCCCACTCGAGCAGCTCGGCGCCGACGGTCTCGCCGCCACTGCCGACCGTGCGCACCGCGACCGCCGGCGCCGGTGCGACCTGGCGCATCAGCTTGCACGCGGTCGGCGGCAGGAACAGGTTGCGCACGCCGTGCTGCGCGATCAGCGCGAACGCGCGCTCGGGATCGAACTTGGCCATGCGGTGCGCCAGCACCGGCACGCCGTGATGCCAGCTCGGCAACAGCACGTCGAGCAAGCCGCCGATCCACGCCCAATCGGCGGGCGTCCAGAACAGGTCGCCGGGCTGGGGAAAAAACTCGTGCGGGAACTCGACGCCCGGCAAATGGCCGAGCAGCACCCGGTGGGCATGCAGCGCGCCCTTGGGATCGCCGGTCGTGCCCGAGGTGTAGATGATCAGCGCCGGATCGTCGGCGGCGGTGTCGCGCGCCGGGCGCTGGTCGCGCGCGCGATCGAGCGCGCGGTCGAAATCGAGGCTGCCGTCGCCGTCGGCGCCGAGCCCGACCACCAGCACGAGCGCGAGGTCGGGCAGGCGGTCGCGGATGCGCGCGATCTTGGGCAGGCTCGCGGCCTCGGTGATCAGCACGCGGGCGCCGCTGTCGGCCAGCCGGAACGCCAAGGCATCGTCGCCGAACAACGTGAACAGCGGAATCGCGATCAGGCCGCCGCGGTAGGCGGCGACGTGCGCGATCGCCGCCTCGGGCGACTGGGCGAGCAGGATGCCGACCCGATCGCCCGGCGCCACGCCGTGGTGGTCCAGCACATTGCCGAGCCGGCCGGCCGCGCGCAGCACGTCGACGAAGCGCCAGCGCCGGACCCGACCGTCCTCGGCGACCTCGATCAGGGCGAGCGCGTCACCGCCGGCGTGGCGGTCGACCACGTCGACGCCGATGTTGTAGCGCTCCGGGATGCGCCACCGGAAACCGGCGCGCACCGCTTCATAGCTCGAGGCGTGCGCCAGCACCGAACGATCCCTCCCCGCCCGCATCGCGGCGGACGGCCGAGGATACCCCGCGGGTCGGCGCTGATCGAGCCAGGCGACGGGCGGCGTTTGGGGTTGCCGAGGACCGGAGAAGATGGTTAACAAAAAATTACACCGGCCCCGTGATTTATAGTTTATAAACCATGGATTGGCGGGTCCGAAGCGGCCCGCGGGCGGCGACAGAACGGGATATAGCCCAGGCGATGCGACACAGTGTGCTCGTGGTGATGCGCCAGCAGGCCGAGCGCCTGATGTATGGCGACGTGCTGGATCACGACGGTTATGAGACCACCCGGGCGAGCCTGGGCGAGGCGCGGCGGCAGTTTCACGCCACCTCGCCGGTGGTCGTGATGGTCGGGCTGGACGACGACCGCGACGAGGTTCTCGACTTCGTGCGCTGGGCCAAGCAGCAGTCGGGCGACCGCTGCCGGGTGATCGGCGTCACCGCCTACCCCGAGCGCCTGCTCAACGGCCGGGTCGCCGCCTGCGACGCCTGCCTGCAGGTACCGGTGCCGCTGGCCCTGGTCGTCTCGACCGTGGCGCGCTGCGTCGCCGAGGCTCCGGGCGCCGACTAACCGATTCGCTGCTGCCAGAAACTGGCAGCAGGACGTGATAGCGTGCGGCCTGGATGTCGCGCGCCCAACGCCTGCTCGAGCTGATCCAAGTGCTGCGTCGCCACCGC
>JACQAI010000435.1 GCA_016195115.1 Pseudomonadota bacterium | reverse complement strand
CGGCGTCACGACCGACCCGACCTTCGGCCCGCTGCTGGTCTGCGGGCTCGCCGTGTTCCTACCCTTCGCCGCGCTGGCGCAAGCGGCGTTCAGCACGGAGTGGGGCCGCGGCTTCTCGTTCGACAACCTGACCCTGGCGCATTTCGACTATCTCATCTTCGAGCACGCCAACGCCCGGCAGACCATGCTGAACAGCTTCACGTACTCGGCCGCGGCGGCGTGCCTGGCGGTCGCGCTCGGCCTCGCCGTCGCCTACGTCGTCGACCGGCGCCTGGTGCGCTTCGGCCATGTCCTGACCCTGCTCGCCACCGCACCGTTCGTCATTCCCGGGATCGTGCTGGCGATCGGCTTCTATGCCGCCTACGCGGCGCCGCCGTTCGCGCTCTACGGCACCGCCGCGATCCTGGTGCTCGCCTTCACGACCCGCTTCCTGCCGATCGCCTACGTCAACTGCCTGGCCGCGGTGCGCGCGATCAACCCCGAGATGGAGGAGGCGGTCCGCATCCTGGGCGGCGGCCGCTTGACCGCCGTCGCCCGGGTGGTAGCACCACTGCTCAAGAAGAGCCTGGCCGGCGCCTGGCTGCTGGTCTTCATTCCGGCGACCCGCGAGCTCAGCACCGCGATCTTCCTGGTCGGCGCCAAGACCCGGGTGATCGCCGTGATGCTGCTCGATCTCAGCGAAGATGGTAGCTTCGAGACGCTCGCGGCCCTCGGCCTGATCCTGCTCGGCGCGACCATCCTGATCGCGCTCGCCGGCTACCGGCTGATCGGCCGCGACGTCCTGCTGCGGCCGGCGTGAGGACGCCATGACCGACCTGTTGCTCACCGACGCGACGGTGCTGACCGGGGATCCCGCGCAGCCGGTGATCGCCGATGCCGTCGTGGCGATCGCCGGGCAACGCATCGAAGCGGTCGGTCCGGCGGCGGCGCTCGGCGCGGGGTTCGGCGCGACGCCGCGCCTGGCGCTGCCCGGTCGCGTCATCGTGCCGGGCCTGGTCAACATCCATACCCACGCCGTGCTGTGCCTGATGCGCGGCATCGCGCTCGACATGGGCCACGCCCCCGCCTACACGCACGGCGTACCGCACGGCCACGAGATCGCGCCCGACGAGGCGGTCGCATTGGCCCGCCTGGGTGCGCTCGAGGCGCTGCTGTTCGGCTCGACCGTGATGGCCGACAGCTACGTGCACGCCGACCTGACCCTGCCGGCGATGGCCGCGCTGGGCCTGCGCGTGTTCGCCTGCGGGCGCATCCACGACGTCGACTTCAGCCAGGTGCATGCCGGCGTGTGGCGTCACGACGACACGATCGGCGACGCTGCGCTGGCCGCGACGCGGGCGCTGATCGCCGCGCATCACGGCACCAGCGGCGGCCGTGCCAACGTCATCCTGGCGCCGCATGCGCCGGATACCTGCTCGGATCGCCTGCTCGCCAAGGTCGCCGACCTGGCGCGCGACACCGGCCTGCGGGTCATGATCCATCTGTCGCAGAGTCCGGCCGAGAACCAGGTAATCCGCGAGCGCAGCGACACGACGCCGGCGGCGCTGCTCGAGCGCGTCGGGCTGCTCAACGACCGGCTGATCGCCGCGCATTGCATCCACGTCACGAGCGAGGACGTCGCGCGCATCGGCGGCGCCGGCGTGACGGTCGCGCACGTGCCCAAGGGCAATGCCACCGGCGGCACCATGGCGCCGACCCCGGCGCTGCGCGCCGCCGGCGCGCGGCTGGCGCTCGGCACCGACAACTTGACCAGGACATGACCGAGGCGATGCGCTGGGCGCTCGCGGTGGCGCGCGTCCAGGAGGGCACGGTCTCGGCGCGTTGGCAGCCGCGCGACGTCTTCCAGATGGCGACAGCCAACGGCGCCGCCGCGCTCGGCCTCGACGAGCGGATCGGACGGATCGCGCCGGGCTGGCTCGCCGACCTGGTCGTGTTCGATTTCCGGCGGCCGCACTTGACGCCGTGCCTCGACCCGCTCGGCACCCTGGTGCATGACGCCCAGGGCCGCGACGTCGAGCACGTGTTCGTCGACGGGCGCCAGGTCGTGCGCGACGGCCGCGCGGTGCTGGTCGACGAGGCGCGCATCCGCACCGAGGCGCAGGCCGTGGCGGAGCGCCTGTGGGCACGCGCCCGAACGACGGCGCATTAGGAGGCCGCCATGCCCGCCGCTGCCGTCTTCCGCTTCCCGATGTCGGCGCCCGATGATTTGTCGGGCTTCGCCGCCGCGCTCGACGGCGGGTTGATCGCCGCCGACCGCATCGTGGCGCTGTGGTGCAAGACCGAGGGCAACGGCCTGCGCAACGACTGGACGCGCGCCTACACCGACCGCGTGCTGCGCGAGTTTTTGGCGCGCCGGCTCGGCGTCGATGCCGATACCATGCGCGACCGCATCGTCATCCTGGTGTCGGGCGGCAGCGAGGGCATCGTGTCGCCCCATCTCGTGGCGATCACGGCCGAGCCCGCGCGGTCGCAAGGCCGCGTCGGCCTGGCGTTCGGCACCGCCGCGGCGACAATCCCGGCCGCTTCCGTCGGCACCGCCGAGCAGGG
>JACQAI010000434.1 GCA_016195115.1 Pseudomonadota bacterium | reverse complement strand
GCAGGCCGGGAACGTGGCCGTCGACGATCGCGGGCGCGCGATAGGACAGTGGCGTGTCGATCCGGTAGGTTCCGGGCGGTAGGTAGACGGCGTTGCCCCGCGCCGTGTCGATCGCCGCCTGAATCGCCGGCGCGCCGTCGGTGCGCCCGCTCGGATCGGCGCCGAAGTCCTGCGCGTTCGCGACCTCGCGGCGGGCGAGATAGTCGCGCAACGCGGTCTTGTCGACCGGTGCTCCGTCGACCAGGATTTCAGCGATCGTCGACATCTGGCATTCCACGGCAACAACGCTGGGGCTTCGACACAGTTTACGCGAACCGCGGATCGCCCGGCGCGCCCTTACAGTTCCTTACATTGGGCGAGTTTCGTAAGCGACGCCCTTACAGTGCTGAAGGTTGGGTCACTGGACGGAGCCGAAGCTCACCAAAGTTGTTGTTTCTTGTCTCGGGTTTGATGGGTCGCCCGGCAATACTCCTCGCACCAAGCACCGGAGGAATGCCGTGACCCAGAACGAGAATTTCGACGTCAACGACAGCGCCATCCTGGTGACCGGGGGCACTGGAACGTTCGGGCAGGGTTTCGTCCGGCATCTCTTCGAGGCCTATAAACCGCGCCGGGTGGTCGTCTACTCGCGCGACGAGCTCAAGCAGTTCGAGATGCAGCAGCGTTTCTGGCCGAAGGAGCTGCGCTATTTCATCGGCGATGTTCGGGACGTCGACCGGTTGCGGCGCGCGCTCACGGGCATCGACATCGTGGTGCACGCCGCGGCGCTGAAGCAGGTGCCGGCCGCCGAATACAACCCGATCGAATGCATCAAGACCAACGTCATGGGCGCCGAGAACGTGATCAACGCCTGTATCGATACCGGAGTCCGGCGCGTCGTCGCGCTGTCGACCGACAAGGCGGTCAACCCGATCAATCTCTACGGCGCGACCAAGCTGTGCTCGGACAAACTCTTCATCGCGGCCAACCACCTGTCGGCGGGCACCGAGACCCGCTTTTCGATCGTCCGCTACGGCAATGTGATCGGGTCCCGCGGCAGCGTCATCCCCTTCTTCAAGAGCCGGCGCGCCAGCGGCGTCCTGCCGATCACCGATCCGCGCATGACCCGGTTCTCGCTGACCGTGGAGGAAGGCGTCACCTACGTCGATCGAGCGATCAAGATCATGCGCGGCGGCGAGATCTTCGTCCCCAAGCTGCCGTCGATGCGGATCACCGACCTGGCATCGGTGATCGGACCGGAATGCCGCCAGGAGGTGGTCGGGATCCGCCCCGGGGAGAAGTTGCACGAGGTTCTCGTGCCCAAGGACGAGGCGCCCAACACGGTCGAGTTCAAGGACTTTTTCGTCATCCGGCCCGCCTTGCAGATGTGGGACGGCGGCGGCCCGACGGTGCTCGGCAACGAAATCGGCCGGCGCGTCGACAGCGATTTCGAATATCGCAGCGACAACAACGACGACTGGACCTCGACCGAGCGCCTGGAGGCGCTGGCCGGATGACCGCGCTTCGAAAAGCCACGCTACAGGCGGTCCCCCGCTTCCTCGGTTACGGGCGGCAGCTGATCAGCGAGGACGACATCGCGGCGGTGGTGGATGTGTTGCGCAGCGACCATCTGACCCGCGGACCGATGGTCGACCGCTTCGAGGCGGCGCTCGCCGAGCGCGTCGGCGCGCGCCACTGCGTCGCCGTCAGCAGCGGTACGGCGGCGCTGCATGTCGCCTGCCTCGCGGCCGGATTGAAGCGAGGCGAGCTCGGATTGACCACGCCGCTCACCTTCGTGGCGAGTGCCAACGCAATGCTCTACTGCGGCGCGACGCCGCTGCTCGCCGATATCGATCCCGATGCCCTGGGTCTGGCGCCGCAGGCCGCCGAGGCGGTGCTGGCGCACCATCCGGAGATCCGCGCGCTGCTGCCGGTGCATTTCGGCGGCCTGGCCCACGGTTCGGCTTCATTGCGCCGCCTCGCCGGCGCACGCGTCGTCATCGAGGACGGCTGCCACGCGCTCGGCGGTGCCTACGACGACGGCCAGCCGGTCGGCTGCGGTGCCCATGCCGACATGACGGTGTTTTCGTTCCATCCCGTCAAGCCGATCACCACCGCCGAAGGCGGCGCCGTGGTCACCAACGACCCGGAGCTTTACCGCGTGCTCCGCCTGCTGCGCTGCCACGGCATCGAACAGACCGCGGATCGGCTGACGCGGCACGACGAGGCCTTCGAAGTCGGCGCGCCCAACCCCTGGTACTACGAGCAGCAGCTGCTCGGCTTCAACTATCGGATGTCGGATCTCCAAGCGGCGCTGGGACTTTCCCAGCTCGGCAAGCTGGAGGCGTTCACGGCACGCCGCCGCGCCATCGCGCAGCGCTACGACGCGGCATTCGGGAAGCTGCCGCACCTCGCGATCCCGCAATCGGCGCCGGCTGATCGCGCGCGCTCCGCCCATCATCTCTACACGGTGCGCGTGGACTTTGCCGCGCTCTGGACGACGCGCAAGCGCTTCATGGAGCGCCTCGCCGATTTCGGCGTCGGCTCCCAGGTCCATTACGTCCCGGTGCACCACCACCCGCACCAGCGGGCGGGTGCAACCATGAGGGCGGACGCTTTTCCGGTGACCGACCGTCACTACAGCGAATGTCTGTCGCTGCCGCTGCATCCCGGCCTGACCGACGAGGAGGT
>JACQAI010000433.1 GCA_016195115.1 Pseudomonadota bacterium | reverse complement strand
CAGCGCCGTGACGCTCTTGCCGCAGCCCGACTCGCCGACGATGCCGAGCGTACGGCCGGGTGCCACCGCGAAGCTGACACCGTCGACCGCGCGCACCAGCCCCTCTTGTGTGCGCAAGTGCGTGCGCAACTCGCGCACCTCGAGCAGATTGCCGTCACTCATGCGCGGCGCAATCGACTCCCGGCGCGCTGCGCCATCAGCGGCTGGCCAGCGTGGCTTTGATGCCGGCTTCGATGACCGTGCGATCGAAGATACCGGCGGGATGCGCGCGCGTCGGCAGAAAGCGCTTGAACGGCGTGTAGTAGGTCTGGCTGACCTCGTAGAGGCGGCGCAGCTCGACCAACGGATCGACGTGATCGTCGACCCGCAGATCGAGATCGGGATAGTCCTCGGTCGAGCAGATCAACAGCACCGCGGACTGCTTGCCGCGCTTGTCGCCGCCCGCCGCCTCGCCGGCCTCGAGCGCCGCGATCAGGCGCTCGGCGAACGGCCGGTCGGCGTGGCGCCGGAAGGCGTCGGCGGTCGCCTCGATCACCGCCGGGCCGGTCAGCATGTTTCCGGCGATCGAGTAGTCCTCGGCGTGGGTGCCGCCGCACCAGCTGACGCACGCCGACCCGGTGTGGGCGGCGGTCCGCCCGGCGCGATCCATGACGTGGAGCTGGCGGTGTGCCGCGCCGGCGTCGGCCGCGGTCAGGCGCTTGACGACCTCGGCGGCGGCCACCCCCTCAGTGAGCAGCTTGAGGCCGGCCGGCCCGTAGGTCGGATTGACCAGCGCCTGGGTGCACAGCGCGCCGACTTCGCTGCGCGCGTGCGGCACTAGCGAGCCGACGGCGAAGAAGCGTGTCGCGACCGCAATCCCGAACGCCCCGGTCGGCGGGTCGCGCGCGATGATCGACCATGTCATGCCCCACCCCCGTTTTTCCCCGTTTGGCCGGATGCTAGCGGGGGCAGGGGCGGGAAGCCAGAAACCAGAAGCCGGAAATCAGGCGTCGGGTCGCCCGGCGCCTCCGGTTTCTGGAGCCAAGGCGCTTGCCACGATCGCCAGCGGTGGCGCCTAATCCGCGCCGTGAGCCACGGGACGATCCACACCGGCCTCGGCCGGGCCACAGGCTGGCGACGGCTTGCCGCCGCGCTGGGCGTGCTCGCTCTGCTCAGCCAGACCCTTGTCCTCCTGATCCACCGCCCGCCGGCCGCCGCGCCGGTCGACATGGCGATGGCGATGACCATGGGGCCGGATTGCCCGATGATCATGGGCGACGCCGATGCGGCGCCGTCCGCGCCCGCCGACACCGACAAGGCGCCGCGCAAGCGGGCACCGGTCTGCCCGATCTGCCAGTCGCTGCATCTCAGCAGCGTGTTCGTGAGCGCGGTGCAGCCGGTCGCGCTGGCCGCGCTCAGCGTCGTCGCGGTGATCGGCCTGACCCTGGACTCGCGGCCGCCCGTGACCGCGACCAACGAACGCGCGCGCTCCCGCGCGCCCCCGACCATCGAGCGTCCTTCGATCACGACCCTCGACGGCTGACCGCGACCGCCCCGGCGCTCCCGGCCGGGCGGCGATGGGTCGAGCCATCGCATTTTTCGGGAGCCGCCGACATGTCCAAAAATATTGCGTCGCGCGCGTGCGCGCGACGATCCTGCATACTTGCCGGCGTCGGTCTTGAGTTTCTGGTCGGCGCGGCCGACGCGCTCGCCCATGGTTTCGCCGGCAGCCGTTTCTTTCCCGCTACGCCGACCACCGACGACCCGTTCGTCGCCGACGAGATGTCGTTGCCGACGGTCACGCGAATGCCGGGCAGCGCCGACGTGCCGGCGGTGCGCGAGCTCGACGTCGGCATCGACGTCGCCAAGCGCATCCTGCCCAATCTCGGCATCGGCTTCGGCCAGAGCTGGATCCACCGCGGCCAGGCCGACATGTTTCGCCACGAGGGCTTCGGCAATCTCTCGGCCAACATCAAGTACCAGTTCTTCGCCAGCCCCGAGCACGAGGCGCTGGCTTCGATCGGCCTCGATGTCGATATCGGCGGCACCGGGGCAAAACGCGTCGGCGCCGAGCGCTTCACCAGCTACACGCCGACCTTGTTCTTCGGCAAAGGCTTCGGCGATCTGCCCGAGTCGCAACCGTGGCTGCGGCCGTTCGCGCTCACCGGCGTGCTCGGCTACCAGCTGCCGAGCAGCCGCAAGAGCTCGACCACCACGGTCGATCCGGACAGCGGCGCGCTCAGCCTCGATGTCGAGCGCCACCCCGACAAGCTGGTATGGGGCGGCTCGCTGCAATACAGCCTGATCTACTTGCAGAGCCAGGTGCGCGACATCGGCTTGCCGAGGCCGTTCGACCGCCTGATCCCGCTGGTCGAATTCTCGTTCCAGACGCCGACCACCATCGGTTTCGGCCAGAAGACCACGGGAAGCTTCAATCCGGGGGTGATCTGGTCCGGCCAGTACTGCCAGATCGCGATCGAGGCGATCATCCCGGTCAACCACGCGTCCGGCCAGAATGTCGGCGCGCTCGCGCAGCTCCATTTCTACCTCGATGACCTGTTCAGCGGCTCGTGGCTGGGCGGGCCGCTGTTCGGCAAATGATGGGCTG
>JACQAI010000432.1 GCA_016195115.1 Pseudomonadota bacterium | reverse complement strand
GCAGTCGGCGAGCTTGCCGGGCAGGCGCAGCTTGCGCGTCGCCGACTTGCGGTCGAGGTCGCGCTGGTCGCGCCGCTTGATGCGCTCCTCGGCCTTGTCGATCAGGTGGTCGAGCAGGCCGCGCGCGGCGGCCGGATCGGCCGACAGGAAGTGGTCGAAGTGATCCTTGACCGCGCTCTCGACCAGCTTGCCGGCGTCGACCGAGCTCAGGCGCTCCTTGGTCTGGCCCTGGAACTGCGGGTCGCGCACGAACACCGACAGCACCGCGGCGACGCCCGCCATGATGTCGTCGGATGTGACCTGCGCGGCGCGCCGGTTGCCGACCATCTCGCCGTAGTCCTTGAGCGCCCGCATCAGCGCGGTGCGCAAGCCGGCCTCGTGGGTGCCGCCGAGCGGCGTCGGCACGGTGTTGCAATAGGTCGAGGCGAAGCCGTCGCCGTCCTCCGGCCAGGCGATCGCCCACTCGACGCGGCGGTCGCCGTCGAACTCGGCCTCGCCGGCGAACGGCGCCGGCGTCAGGGTGGCGCGGCCCTCGAGCGCCGAGGCGAGATAGTCGCCGAGCCCGCCGGGGAAGTGGAAGACCTCCTCCTCGGGCACCTCGCCGGGCCGCAGCACGCCGGGCTCGCAGCTCCAGCGGATCTCGACGCCGCGGAACAGATAGGCCTTGGAGCGCGCCAGGCGGTAGAGCGTGCCGGCGCGGAAATGCGCGGCGGTGCCGAAGATCTCGGGATCGGGATGGAACCGCACGGAGGTGCCGCGGCGGTTCGAGACCTGGCCCAGATCCTTGAGCTTGGTCGTCGGCTTGCCGCGGCTGTAGGACTGCGACCACAGCTTGCGATCGCGCGCGACCTCGACGGTCAGCTTGTCGGACAGCGCGTTGACGACCGAGACGCCGACGCCGTGCAGTCCGGCGGCGGTCTTGTAGACCCCGGCGTTGAACTTGGCGCCCGAATGCAAGGTCGTGAGGATGACCTCGAGCGCCGACTTGTTCTTCATCTTGGGGTGCGGATCAACCGGGATGCCGCGACCGTTGTCGCGCACCTCGACCGAGCCGTCGGCGAACAGCTTGAGCTCGATGCGGTCGGCGTGGCGGTGCACCGCCTCGTCCATGGCGTTGTCGAGCACCTCGGCGACCAGATGGTGGAGCGCGCGCTCGTCGGTGCCGCCGATATACATGCCGGGCCGCTTGCGCACCGGCTCGAGGCCTTCGAGGACCTCGATGTCCTTGGCCGAATAGTCGCTCGCAGGCGCGCTGGCGGCGCGTTGGAAAAGGTCAGCCATGGGTGCGAGTATGGCGAAAGCGCCGTGTCATGCCAAGCACATGCTGTAGGCAATATTGCCAATTGTCACAAGATGTTGTGGATATGAGCACCCCCTCCACCCCCGCCAAGCCGACCGGCGATCCGGCGATCCGGACCCTGGCGATGCCGGCCGACACCAACCCGAACGGCGACATCTTCGGCGGCTGGCTGCTCGCCCAGATGGACATCGGCGGCGGCGTCGTGGCGGTCGCCCGCGCCGGTGGCCGCGCGGCCACCATCGCGGTCGACGCCATGACGTTCCTGAAGCCGGTCCAGGTCGGCGACATCGTCAGCGTCTACGCCGAGGTCGTGCATGTCGGCCGGACCTCGCTCAAGGTCCGCGTCCAGGCCTGGGCCAAGCGCGCCCGCGGCGACCTTGAGGAGCTGGTCACCGAGGGGACGTTCACCTACGTCGCGATCGACGAGAACCGCCGGCCGCGGCCGGTGCCGGCGTAGTAAGGGTTGGCCGCAAAGACGCGAAGACGCGTCTGCGAGCCACGATGGCCCGAACGTGCTCGGTATCTTCGCGTCTTTGCGTCTTCGCGGCCAATTGCGCCGCGAGATCGGCGGACTCGCCCGGTTGCTACTCGCGGCCGACGATCTTGGCCGTGTAGCTCTCGTACTCGGCGCGCGAGATCGGACCGCCGTCGCGCGCGACGCGGGCGCGATCGTGCTCGGAGAGCAGCGGCTGGATATCGTCGACGCGCTTCCAGGGGGCGAGCGGTGTCTCGGACGCCGCGCGCGGCACGAACTTCGACGGCTCGACCTTCTGGTAACGGTGCACGTAGCGCGGACAGTTGCGGAAGATCTCGGTCACCGAGACCCGGACGACCAGCAGCGCCTCGGCGTAGTCGCGCAGCAGCGGGTCGTCGTCGTCGACGCGCGCGATGCCCTGCAAGCGCACCCGGTGCGGCGACTCGAAGCTGATGAACAGCATGCCGATCAGGCTGTTCCCGATCAGGTTTCCCATCGAATAGAACATGCCGTTGCCGTCGTAACACGGGAACGCCACGGTCTTGTCGTCGAGCACGCGCACGAAACCGGGCTCGCCGCCCTTGTAGGACACGGTCGGCCGACCCTGGTGATCGATGGTCGACAGGAAGAACATGTCGCGGGTCTCGATGAAGGCCTTGTGCTCCGCCGAGATTGCCGTGAGCACCAGGCGCTTCTCGACGTTGTCGGCGAGCCCGCGCATCTCGAAGCGGTCCTGCAGGGCGCGGTGGGTCGGTCCGTACAGCCGGCTCATCGGACACTCTCAGCGATTGTGACGGTCAGAACCCGGACGGGTTCTTCTTCATGGCGGCTTCGAGCAGCTCGAAGGTTTCCGACGACAACGAGGTGAACTTGAGCGCCAGCGTGTGGCGCTCCTCGTTGTGCTTGATCAGGAGGGCGGTGAACACGCCCGACTCTTGCGCCTTCTCGATGCGGATCAGGCCGTTGAACGGCTCGCCCTCGGGCAGGCCGCCCCAGTACGAGCCGAGCAGCGCGCCCGACAGCGACCAGTTGATCGACGGGTAGGTCAGGGTGACCATCATCTTGGGCACTTCGATCGCCGGCATGTCGGGCTTGCGCGTGGCGTTCAGCTTTTCGAGCAGATCGAAGCCCGGCTTGCTGATCCAGGTGAACTCGGCGCCGATCAGCTGCTTGCCGGTGTCGATCTTCGTCGCCTTGGCCTCGAACAGGCCGAACTGCGGCGTGTAGCCCTCGAAGGTGAAGGCGCCCGTGAAGGTCGAGCCCTGGGGCATGCGGCCCTCGTACTTCGGGATGATGACCTGCGAGAACGACCACAGGCGCGTCTCGAGCACCTTCTCGAACAGGTCGATCGAGAGAATGGGGATCGTGTACCGCTTGTCCCGGAAAGCGGCGCGAGAGGGGCTAGCTGTTTTGACGTTGCCGGGCTTCATCATCAGGGCCAAAACCGTCGCGCACTGCGGGCACGTTAGCCGTCACCCGCAGCATCACCCAAGGTAATATAGACCAGAGCAATAGTTAACCGCTATTGCGTCGTCAAGTTTCTTTTAGCGTTTTCAATTATTTGTGGGCCATTCACGCGGTTGTACTCGAACACTGGAATGAAAATCCCGCCGGTTTGCGGCCGGCGGGATTCGCAGGTGGCCCCGCGTTTCGGAGCGTCTAGGCGCTGTAGTACATCTCGAACTCGACCGGATGCGGCGTCGTCTCGAAGCGGTCGATCTCCTCCATCTTGAGGGCGATGTAGGCGTCGATCTGGTCGTCCGAGAAGACGTCGCCGCGCTTCAGGAAGGCGCGATCCTTGTCGAGGCTGTCGAGCGCCTCGCGCAGCGAGCCGCACACCGTCGGGACTTCGCGCAGCTCCTCCGGCGGCAGGTCGTAGAGGTTCTTGTCCATCGGCTGGCCGGGATGGATCTTGTTCGCGATGCCGTCGAGGCCGGCCATCAGCATCGAGGCGTTCGCAAGGTACGGGTTCGCAAGGGGATCGGGGAAGCGCACCTCGACACGCTTGCCCTTCGGGCTCGCGGAGAACGGAATGCGGCACGACGCCGAGCGGTTGCGCGAGGAGTAGGCGAGCAGAACCGGCGCCTCGTAGCCCGGGACCAGCCGCTTGTAGCTGTTGGTCGTCGGGTTGGTGAAGGCATTGATCGCCTTGGCGTGCTTGATGATGCCGCCGATGTAGAACAGCGCCATGTCCGACAGGTCGGCGTAGCCGTTGCCCGCGAACAGAGGCTTGCCGGCCTTCCAGATCGACTGGTGGGTGTGCATGCCCGAGCCGTTGTCCTTGAAGATCGGCTTCGGCATGAAGGTCGCGGTCTTGCCGTAGGAGTGCGCGACGTTCTGCACGACGTACTTGTATTTCTGCATGGAGTCGGCGGCCATCACGAGGGTCGTGAACTTGACCCCGAGCTCGTGCTGGCTCGGCGCGACTTCGTGGTGGTGCTTTTCGACCTCGACGCCCATGTCGTGCATCACGGTCAGCATCTCGGCGCGCAGGTCGGACGCGCTGTCGACCGGCGGCACCGGGAAGTAGCCGCCCTTGATCCCCGGGCAGTGGCCCATGTTGCCGTCCTCGTAGGTCCGGCCGCTGTTGTACGGGCCCTCCTCGGAGTCGATGTAGTAGTAGCTTTGGTGCATGTCGGTCTTGAAGCGCACGTCGTCGAACACGAAGAACTCGGCCTCGGGCCCGAAATAGGCTGTGTCGCCGACGCCGCTCGACTTCATGTAGGCCTCGGCGCGCTTGGCGATCGAGCGCGGGTCGCGGCCGTAGGGCTGGCCGGTGGACGGCTCGAGCACGTCGCAGAACAGGATCAGCTGCGGTTGTGCTGCGAACGGATCCATCACCGCGGTGTCGAGGTCGGGTTTCAGGGTCATGTCGGACTCGTTGATCGCCTTCCAGCCGGCGATCGAGGAGCCGTCGAACATGACACCGTCGTTGAGCATGTCCTCGTCGACCGTGCTGATGTGCTGGGCGGTGTGCTGCCACTTGCCGCGCGGGTCGGTAAAGCGGAAATCGACGTACTTGACGTCGTTCTCCTTGATCAGATCCATCACCTTCTTGACGTTTGCCATAGCCATTTTTCCCGCTTGGTGGTTGGTTCGGCGCGGCCCGTGAGGTTCCGCAGTCTGCCGCCTTTTCGCCGAAAATCGGCGGAATTTAACCGCTCGGGCAGGCGGCTTCAAGGCGCCCGAATCGGCCCGTGCCCGGGCGCCCGGGCGGCGGTCAGATGGCGTCGCTGCCGCGTTCGCCGGTGCGGATGCGGATGACCTCCTCGACCGCGGTGACGAAGATCTTGCCGTCGCCGATGCGTCCGGTGTGGGCGGCCTGCTGGATCGCCTCGACCGCGCGCTCGACCAGCGCGTCGTCCATGACGATCTCGATCTTGACCTTGGGCAGGAAGTCGACCACGTACTCGGCGCCGCGATAGAGCTCGGTGTGGCCCTTCTGGCGGCCGAATCCCTTGGCCTCGGTCACCGTGATGCCTTGGATCCCGACCTCGTGCAGCGCCTCTTTGACCTCATCGAGTTTAAACGGCTTGATCACGGCTTCGACTTTCTTCATGGGACGCTTCCCGTGTCGTGACCGGATTGCCGGTCGGATGGGCAGGTAGCACGGCTCGTGCCAGCGCCGGTCGGGTCCGGCACCCGCCAGCCTCGCGGCCGGGCGCTCAAAAAATAGGCGAGGGGGCGCATAAAAGATAGCCGGGCTACGCTCTGCTGCGCCCACCTGCCATCGGTGCGCGCGACCCTGGATCCCCGCTTTCGCGGGGATGACGGAGTAGAGGGTGGATCAGACCTTGAGGTTGGCGATGCGCTCGAGCGCGCGCTCGATGTCGCGCTTGTCGGCGGCGTAGGACAAGCGCAGGAAGCCCTCGCCGTAGGCGCCGAAGCTGGTGCCCGCGATGGTCGCGATGTTGGCCTGCTCGAGCAGCTTGGTCTGCATCGTCTTGCTGTCGAGCCCGGTGCCCGAGATGTTGGGGAAGGCGTAGAACGCCCCGCCCGGCGACACGCAGCGCCAGCCCGGCAGCTTGTTGAGGCCGTCGACGACGATCTTGCGCCGCTCGGCGAACGCGCGCTGCATCGTGTGCACGGCGTCCTGCGGGCCGTCGAGCGCGGCGATGCCGGCCCATTGCGCCGCGGCATTGACGCAGCTGTGGTCGTTGATCGCGAGCTTCTCGGCGATCGGGAACAGCTCCTTCGGCCACACGCCGAAGCCGAGCCGCCAGCCGGTCATCGCGTAGGTCTTGCTCCAGCCGTCGAGCAGGATCAGGCGATCGCGCAGATGCTCGAAGCGCAGCATGGTCGCGTGCTTGTGATTGTCGTAGGTCAGCTGGCCGTAGATCTCGTCGCTCATGATCGCGACGTTGGGATGGCGCTCGAGCCCGGCGGCGAGCTTCTCCAGTTCAATGACCGGCACGACGCCGCCGGTCGGATTGGCCGGCGAGTTGATGATGATCAGCCGGGTCTTCGGCGTGATGCGCGACAAGACGTCATCCGCGGAGAATGCAAAGGCCTTGTCCTCGAGCAGCGGGATCGGCACGGCGGTGGCGCCCGAGAAGCGGATCGTCGACTCGTAGATCGGGAAACCGGGATTGGGGTACATGATCTCGACCCCGGGCCGGCCGAACATCATGATCGCGAAGAACATCGTGACCTTGCCGCCGGGCACGATCAGGACCAGGCCGGGATCGACCGTGACGCCGTAGCGCCGGTGGAGGTCGCGCACGACCGCCTCGCGCAGCTCGGGGATGCCGTTGGCCGGCGTGTAGCCGTGATGGCCGTCGCGCAGCGCCTTGGCCGCGGCTTCGACGACGTGCGGCGGCGTTTTGAAGTCGGGCTGGCCGATGCCGAGATTGATGATGTCCTTGCCCGCGGCCTTGAGCGCGTTGGCGCGCGCCAGGACCTCGAAGGCGGTCTCGGTGCCGAGATTGGCGAAGGCGGGTGAGATGTCGAGCATGGCGGACGCCGGCTGGCAAAAAAACGGGAGCGCACTATGCTCCGCAGGCGCGGTGATGCCAAGACCTCGGCGATCGGTCAGCGGACCTCGATCAACCGCTCACCGGCTCCGATGAGCGCCCGTATCCGCGGAAGCAACGGGATGAACCATTGGAGTAGCGCTCGCCTCGAGCAATTTCCCACCCGCAGCCAGACGACCGCCGGCCCGTCGTGGCGCTGAAGCGCGAAGCACGAAGTCCTCGTCTTTGGTGATGATGGCACAGCCATGATCGGTCGCGAACCGCCAGATCTCCGCATCAGCGGCGGTGTGCAGTCCCAGGTCTGCGACGTGATCGGCTTGTTCGCCCAGCTCGACGAGCAGCCGGCCCAGCGCGGGCGGCAGCTGCGCGTCGATCACAAACCTCACGGAGCCGCTGCCGGAAGGATCGCGTGGTCTGCCTGAGCGGCAGCGAACTCAAGACAAGCGCGGATGTCCCCCGCCTCGAGATAGGGAAAGTCCGCCAGTATCTCGCGCTCATCCACCCCGGCGGCCAAGAGGTCGAGCACGTCCTTGACGCGCACGCGTAGGCCGCGGATGCAGGGGCGCCCGCCGCATTGATCGGGATTGAAGGTGATACGGTCCATAGCCACACTGCCCGCCAGTATCCTAGCACGATCCGCACCCGCTTCCCACATGGGTGGGCCCTTGCGGATGTGACCGAGGGGCCCGGCGGCTTGACGACCCCGGTCCGAGGCCGTAAATCCCGTGCCTCGGTGGCGGCTGTAGCTCAGTGGTAGAGCGTTCGGTTGTGGTCCGAAATGTCGCCGGTTCGATCCCGGTCAGCCGCCCCATCGTTTCCTTGCGTCAGTCCAGCCACACCAGCGCGCCGTAGATCGCCAGCCCGACCAGGCCGCCGACCACGGTGCCGCTGATGCGGATGTATTGCAGGTCGGGCCCGACCTGGGCCTCGAGCTTGTCGACCACGGTGCGCGCGTCCCAGCGCTGCACCACGCCGGCGATGAAGTCGCCGAGCTCGCGCCGGTGCGGCACGACGTGGCTGAGCGCGACGCCGACGATCCAGCCGCCGACCACCGCCTGCTGCGCCGGATCGGCCTGAACGCGGCTGCCGATCGTCAACAGCAGGCTGGCGATCCAATCCTTGGTCAGCGAGCGCGGCGCCGCGAGGTCGGCGAGCACGCGCTGCTTGGTCTCGAGCCAGACCGACGCCAGGTAGGCGCGCATCAACGGGCTGGCGATGAAGTCGTCCTTGAGCCGCTCGCCGCGTGCGACGTAGTTGGGCGTGCTCTGCAGCTGGTCGGCGAACGCGACCAGGCGCGCCTCGAACTGGCGCCGCCACGGATTGTCGACGGCGCGCATCTCGGTCAGGGTCGACTGCAAGCCGGTCATCAGCGCGTTGTAGATCTTCTCGTCGACGAACTTGGGGATCCACCAGCTGCTGCGCCGCTCGATGTGCGCGCGTAGGAAATCGCGGTTGCGCTCGGCGAAGCGTGCGGCGCCGTCGAGCAGCGCGTCGAACACCGCATGGTGATGATCGTTGGCGATCAGCACGGACAGGATCCGGCCCGCCAAGGGCGCCAGCTGGATGCCGCGGATCTGGTCGAGCAGCACGACCTCGACGAACGCGCCGACCTGTTTGTCGTCGATCGTGCGCAGCGACGCCGGGATCGCCGCGGCGATGCGCTCGGCGAGAAAGCCGGCGTTGGCCGGCTGCGCCAGCCAGGTTGCGGCGCGGCCGGCGATGTCGAGCGCGCGCAGCTTCTGCTCGACCAGCTCGGGCGCCAGGAAGTTGGTCTCGATGAAGCTGCCGAGCCCGGCGCCGATGCGGTCCTTGTTGCGCGGCACGATGGCGGTATGCGGGATCGGCAGCCCGAGCGGGCGGCGAAACAGCGCGGTCACCGCGAACCAGTCGGCGCAGGCGCCGACCGTCGCCGCCTCGGCGAAGGCGCGCACGAAGCCGAGCCATGGATGGGCCGGCTGGCCGAGCCGGGCGGCGATCAGGAGCGCGATCATGGCGATCAGCAGGCCGGTCGCGATCAGGCGCATGCGCCGGAGGCTGAAGCGCGGCGGCGGGCCGCCGTCGGTCCGCGTCGGCGTGTTCAGGCTCAGGTCGGGGCGCGCGACTGTGCGGGCAGCGCGCTGATCGCCGACTCGACCGCCTCGCGCAGGTTGATCGGGTAGAACGGCTTGACGATGTAGCCGAGCGCGTTGAGCTCGTCGACGCCCTTGACCGCCTGGTCGCCGAGGTGGCCGGAGATGAACAGCACCGGAATGCCCCAGCGCCGATCGATCACGCGCGCCAGCTCGACGCCCTCGAACTCGCCGTCGAGCGAGATGTCGAGCAATACGAGATGCGGCGGATCGCGCGCGACCGCGGCGAGCGCATCGTCGACGCCGCGCGCGATGCCGGTCACCGCGATCCCCATGTCCTCGAGGATCGCCTTCATGTCGAGCGAGATCAGCTCCTCGTCCTCGACGATCAGAATCTTGACGTCGTGCAGCTTCACGGTTTCACCGCACGGGCTCTAGAGCACGGCGTAGATGGATTCGAATGGATAACACGTGAGACGTAACATAGTTCCTATCGCAAAACGAACTGTTCCGATCTCCCCCGGCAAGTAACCCCAGCTGACGCCATAACTTCTTAAAAATGGGCTAAGGGTCGCTGGAAACTACTGCGCTATCGCGCGTGATCGCCGTGCGCGACATGTCTGGTACTCCGCAATATTTACAAAGTTCGGATAAGCGTCGGCGTCTGGCATGCCGAGGTTCGTAGTCAATTTATCTTTCGATTGTGGCGTTGTCGTGGCGGCTTGACCGGAGGCGTCGGTGACAACTGTCGTTCAAGTCTTGACGCGGCTCATGAGCCGGCGCCGCCGCGCTCGCCCGCCGGCATCGTGTCGAGCTTCTGCAGCGCCTCGGCGACCGCGCGCGCGACGCCCTCGTCATCGGCCAACGTCTGCGCCTGGAGCAGCCAGGGCCGCGCCGTCGCCGGATCGCCCTGGGCGGCGGCGCTGCGGCCGGCGCGCAGATAGAGGTCGGCGGCGATCCGCGGCCGACCGAGGCGCAAGGTCGCTTGGCCTTGGAGCGCCAGCGCACGCGCGAGGCCGCGATAATCGAGCGCGTCCTGGCGCAGCGCGACGGCGTGCGCCGCGTCGGCCTCGGCGCGCTCCGCAGCACCACCCCGCAGCGCCAGGCGCGCGGCGAGCTCGAGCGCGTCGGCCTGCAGCGCCGGCTCCGGGTTGGGGCGCAGCGCCGCCGTCGCCGCGCTCAAGCCCGACGCGTCGTCGCGCTCGTCGGCCATCAAGCCGCGCAGGAAGGTCGCGCGCGCCGCGGCCTCGGGATCGCCGGCGGCCTGGACGCGCGCCGCCAGCGCATCGGCGGCGCGGCCGTCGCCGCTGCGGTAGTACGCCGTCGCTTCGACCAGCAGCAGCCCGGCGAAGGCTTGACGGCCGCGGCGCTCGAGCTCCTCGCGGGTCGCGCGCGCAACCGCGAGCGCGCGCGCCGGCGCATTCGCCCGGAGCTCGGCGACCGCGAGGTTGTAGCCGAGGTCGCCGATCGCGGCGATGTCGTCGCGCGCCTGCGCGCGCACCAGCGCCGCGCGATATTGCGCGATCGCCTCATCGGGCCGCTCCTGCAGGTAAGCGAGCCGGCCGGCACGGGTATCGCGGCTCAAGGTCTCGTCGCTCGGCGCCGCCGGAGCCGGCGGCTGGGTGCCGCCGCAGCCCAGCAGCGTGCCGAGCGCGACAGCAAACGCCAACGATCTCATGGTCGCATCTTTTCTATTGAGGTGCGGCCTCATGGCCGCATCTTTTCTATTGAGGCGCGGCCTCATGGCCGCACCTGGGTCGGCGGCAGGCGTGGTGGATCGGGCGCGCGCGGTCCTGCGCCGCCGAGCAGCCAGGTGCCGCGCAGCTGCGCGAGCAGGCGCTCGAGCTCCTGCGCGGTCAGCTGCACCTGGGTCAACAGCACCGGCAGGTTCTGCGTGCCGCCCTCGAGGTTGCGCGCGATCTGGGGCAGATGCTGGCTGGCGCCCGCGAGATCCTTCAGCGGCCCCTCGAGGCCGGCCAGGATACGGTCGGTGCGCCTGAGCAACGCCGGTACGCCCTCGTCGCGCGAGCCCGCCGCGCGGGTCAGCGCCGCGACGTCGCGCGCCGCGATCTCGAGCTGGCCGACGATGCGCGTCATGCCGGCGATCGCGGCGCGGGCGTCGACCGCCGCG
>JACQAI010000431.1 GCA_016195115.1 Pseudomonadota bacterium | reverse complement strand
TGATCGCGTCGACGATCTCCTGCTCGATGTCGGCGACCACGCGCACCTCCATCAGCCGGATGCCGAGCTTGGTCAGCTCGCCGGCGATGAAGGGCAGGTTGGCGTCGGTGGTGCGGCCGGACAGGATCTCGTTGCCGATGATCATCATGGCCGCCGTCGGCGCGGCTTGCGGTTCGCTCATCGGACCTCGAAGATCGGCGACATTGTGGTCAGCATAGACAACGCCTCCAAGAAAGCGAAGCCACGGCGCCGGCTTGTGCTGGTGTGCGCCGCCGCGCTGGCGCTGGCGCCGACCGCCCAGGCCCAGAACAGCGCGCGCCCGGCGCCCGAGGCGGCGACCGGCTGGACCGCCAAGGCCGCGGTGGTGGCGGCGCACGAGCTGGTCGTCGCCGCCCATCCGCTGGCCGCCCAGGCCGGCGCCGACATCCTGGCCGCCGGCGGCAGCGCCGCCGACGCCGCGGTCGCGGTCCAGCTCATGCTGGGCCTGGTCGAGCCGCAGTCCTCGGGCCTGGGCGGCGGTGCCTTCGCCCTGTTGTGGGACGAGGCGACCCGCAAGCTGACCAGCCTCGACGGCCGCGAGACCGCGCCGGCCGGCGCCACCCCGGCGCTGTTCCTCGCGCCCGACGGCAAGCCGGCGTCGTTCTACGATGCCGTGATCGGTGGCCGTGCGGTCGGCGTGCCGGGCGTGCCGCGCCTGCTCGCCGCGCTGCACGCGCGCGCCGGCCGCCTGCCCTGGGCACGCGTGTTCGAGCCGGCGATCCGGCTCGCTGAATCCGGCTTCGCGATCACATCCCGCCTGGCGCGCCTGATCGCCGCAGACAAGTTTCTGGCCGGCGATCCCGCCGCGCGCGCGTATTTCTTCGAACCCGACGGCACGCCCAAGCGCGCCGGCACCGTGCTCCGGAACCCCGGCTACGCCGCCGTCCTGCGCGCGCTCGCCAGCGGCGGCGCCGACGCGTTCTACGCCGGCGCGATCGCGGCCGACGTGGTCGCGGCGGTGGCGTCGGAGCCGCATCCCGGCAGCTTGAGCGCGAGCGACCTCGCCGCCTACCGGGTGATCGAGCGCGAGCCGGTGTGCGGGCGCTATCGCGCCGTCACGGTGTGCGGCATGGGGCCGCCGTCGTCGGGCGGCGTCGCGGTGCTGCAGATCTTGGCGCTGCTCGAGCGCTTCGACCTCGCGGCCAGCCGCGTCGGCACGGTCGCGTCTGCGCATTTATTGGCTGAGGCCTCGCGTCTGGCTTTCGCCGATCGCGACCAATACCTCGCCGACCCCGCGTTCGTGCCGCAACCGGTCGCGGCGCTGCTCGACCCGAGCTACCTCGCGCAGCGCGCCATGCTGATCTCGCCCGAGCGCAGCCTCGGCAAGGCCGTGCCGGGCGAGCTGCCGCGCCGCGCCGGCGCGCTGGCGCCGTGCTGCGCCCCGGACGCGAGCCTCGAACTGCCGTCGACCAGTCATTTCTCGATCGTCGATCGCGCCGGCAACGTCGTGGCGATGACGACCACGATCGAAGACGCGTTCGGCGCGCGCCGCATGGTGCGCGGCGTCCTGCTCAACAACCAGCTGACCGATTTCTCGTTCCTGCCCGAGCGCGACGGCAAGCCGGTCGCCAACCGGGTCGAGCCCGGCAAGCGGCCGCGCAGCTCGGTCGCGCCGACCATCGTGCTGGGCGCCGACGGCAACCCGATGATCGTGGTCGGCACGCCGGGCGGCAGCCGCATCATCGGTTACGTCGCACAGGCGCTAGTCGCGATGCTCGACTGGGGCCTCGATGCGCAAGCGGCGCTCGAGCTCGGGCACGTCGTCAACCGCAACGGCGCGACCGACCTCGAGGCCGGCAGCGCGGCGGCGGCGCTCAAGGACGGGCTCGAGAAGCTTGGGCATGCGGTCAACCTCGCCGAGCTCAACAGTGGCCTGCACGCGATGCTTCGCCGCGGCGGCACGTGGATCGGCGGCGCCGACCCGCGCCGCGAGGGCCTTGCCATCGGACGGTGAGATCGTCGCAGCCGACCGCGCGCGGCGCTACCCGCTCAGCCGTTTGACCCGCCTAAACCACTACGTGTATATCGATCCCTCTTGGATCGCCTCTAAGCAGATAGGGGCGCCGTTCGCGGCCGTTCGCTATTGGGGTCGAGGCGTGCCGGTGCGGCGCGCGCGGGCGTCCCACGCCTCCGGAGGATTTGATGGTCTCGCTTCAGGGTCGGGTGCGCTTCGAGCTTGTCCTGTACCTGGGCATTATCCTGTCGGTGCTGCTGACCGCAGCACTGCTGCTCGTCCTGATCGCGCGCCAGATCAACACGGCGTCCGAAGCCACCGCCGATCACCTGTTCCGCCAGGAAGCGGCCCGCGTCGACGCCGAGCTGGGCCTGTTGTTCTCGATCCCGCTCAAGAGCGCCGCGATGCTCGCCGATCAGCCGGCGGCCGGCGTGGCGATCATGGACGACGGCATGACCCACCCGGCCGTTCCCATCGTGACGGCGGTGTTGCGCCACAATCCGGATCTGTTCTCGGGCTATGTCGGGCGCGTGGACGGTAGCTTCCTCCAGGTGATCGCAACCCGCGGCGATTCCCGCATGCTCAAAGCGCAGCAGGCCCCCGACGGCACTGCGACGATCGTGCGCACCATCGCCGCCGCGGCAACCGCGACGCCGTCGGCACCAGCCGGCGACCTCCGGGTCGAGCGCTGGACCTTTCTCGATGCCGACGGCGCCGTTCTCAACCGGGTAACCCAGCCCGACCCGACGTACGATCCCCGCCAGCGCACCTGGTATCAGGAGTCCATGACCCGCGCCGGCGTCGATGTCGGCCAGCCCTACGTTTTCAACTCG
>JACQAI010000467.1 GCA_016195115.1 Pseudomonadota bacterium | reverse complement strand
GTCCGGGGCGGACGTCCTTCCGCGACGAGGTCGCGCGATGATCCGCTTCATCGCGTGGCGCACCGTGCAGGCCGCAGTCGTGCTGGCGCTGATGTCGATGGCGATCTACGGGCTGATCGGCCTGATGCCGGGCGATCCGATCGACGAGATGATCTCGGCGGATCCGCGCATGACCAGCGCCGACGCGCAAAACCTCAAAACGCTCTACGGGCTCGACCGGCCGCTCCACGAGCGCTACCTGGTGTGGGCCGAGCATGCGCTGGCCGGCGACTTCGGCTATTCGCGCATCCATGCCAAAGCCGTGCTCGACGTCATCCTGCCGCGGCTCGCCAACACCGTGGCCCTGATGCTGAGCGCGCTGGCCGTGGCCCTGATCGTCGCCATCCCGCTCGGCGTCGCGGCGGCGCACCGCGCCGGCGGTTGGCTCGATCGCGCGATCAATCTCGGCTGCTTCGCCGGCATCTCGGTGCCGACCTTCTGGCTCGCCTTGATGCTGATCGTGCTGTTCGCCGTGCAGCTCCAGTGGTTGCCCGCGGGCGGCGTCGACGCCATCGGCGACGGCGCGCTGGTCGAGCGCGTCCGCCATTTGGTGCTGCCGGTCGCGACCCTGACGACGGTGACGATCCCGATCTACACCCGCCACGTCCGCGCCGCGATGATGGAGATCCTCGGGCTCGACTTCGTCCAGACGGCGCGCGCCAAGGGCGCGCGCGAGGCGCGCGTGATCTGGCGCCACGCTTTGCCCAACGCCCTGATGCCGGTCGTCACCCTGCTCGCGCTCGAGCTCGGCGGCTTGTTCTCCGGCGCGCTGGTGACCGAGACGATCTTCTCCTATCCGGGCATGGGCAAACTGATCTTCGATTCGATCATGGGCAACGACTACAACCTCGCCTTGATGGCGCTGCTGTTCGCGACATTCACGACGCTTGCCGGCAACCTTGCCGCCGACATCGCCTATGCGCGGCTCGACCCGCGGGTGCGCTATGACCGCCGCTGAGCTCGCGCCCAGGCGCCGGCCCAAAGGACGCAAGCGGCTGCGCCGACCGGCACGCAGCGCCGCCGGGCCGGTCGGGCTCGTGATCCTGGCCGTGATGGCGCTGCTGTGCTTCGGCGCGCCGCTGATCGAGCAGTGGTCGGGCCACAACCCGCTCGACGTCGACCTCGCCAACCGCCTGGCGCAGCCGTCGCTCGAGCATCCGCTCGGCACCGACGACATCGGCCGAGACGTCGCGCTGCGCGTGCTCTATGGCGGCCAGGTCTCGCTCGCGGTCGGGCTGGCGGCGGCGCTCGCCGCGATGGTGATCGGCACCCTGGTCGGGCTGATCGCGGGCTTCTACGGCGGTCGCATCGATACCCTGCTGATGCGCGCAACCGACTGGATGATCTCGTTGCCGGCACTGCCGCTCCTGATCGTGCTCAGCGCCGTCGATCTCTCCAAGCTCGGGCTGGGCGGCCTCGCGCAATCGTCCGACCTGTCGCTCTACCGCATCGTCGCGATCATCGCGCTGACCGGCTGGACCCTGGCGGCGCGGCTGGTGCGCGGCGCGACCTTGAGCGTGCGGACCCGCGACTACGTCGCGGCGGCGCGGGTCGCCGGCGCCGGGCCGCTGCGCCTGATGGTCGTCCACATCCTGCCCAACGTCGCTTCGCCGCTGCTGGTCGCGACCACCCTGTCGGTCGGCGGCGTCATCCTGACCGAGTCGGTGCTGAGTTTCCTCGGCCTCGGCATCCAGCCGCCGACGCCGAGCTGGGGCAACATGCTGTCGAACGCCCAGGAGCTGATCACCACGACGCCAAGCCTGGCGTTCTATCCGGGCGCCTGCATCTTCTTGACCGTGGTCGCGTGCAATTTGATTGGCGACTGGCTGCAGCAGCGGCTGCGCGACTAGAGCCTGATTGGGTCTGGGTGAATCGCCATCTTCTTCCGATCACCCCCCGTTCGCGCTCGGGCACAAATAACTCCTCCCCCACGCTGACGCGCGGGGGAGGAGATGCATGTGTGCATGCTTTCGCGGGCTTGGCGGACTCGGCGACGCGTCAGATCAAGCTGATCTGATCACGCTCGAGGCTCGCTAAGCGTAGAGGCTCAGCCGTGGATCCACTCGCGCTCGAAGCGGGCGTAGCAGTCGCGCTCGCCCGGCATCTTGGGCCAGCCGGCGAGCAGGCGCGGCGGCACCAGGAGCAGGCGGTCCTTGAGATGGGTTGAATTGTGCGCGTGCTCCTCGAACGCGGAGTGCGTGATCTTCTGGTTATGCGGGTCGTCCTGGAACTTGCACGCCGTGAGCGCGACGCTCGCCATGTAGGCCGCGCGGTCGGCGCCCGAACGTACGTAGGCGTCGGCGAGCGCGGTCGCGCGCGCGATGTCGAACTTGAGGATCGCCTCGTCGAGCGCCTGCAGCAGCGTCCCCGGCGTCTTGCCGCCGGCATCGAACACCGGTTCGATCACCGGTGCTGCCAGCTTGTTGTTGCGCGCCACGTCGTTGACGAAGTTCGCCATCAGATAGAGGACGCGCGCCTGATAGGGGTTGTCGCTGGTCCGCAGCCACTGGTTGGCGGTGTTGCAATAGTCGAACGGGTGCTGGCCGTCGGTGAATTGGCGCGGCACGACGGTGCGTAGGATCAGCTCGGCAGCGCCGATCTGTATCGCATCGCCCAGGCTGCGGATCGCGATGCCGTCGCGCAGGTGGGTCGTGATGCGGCCCCACACCGTCGACTGATCGGCGGTCATCAAGAGATCGATCAATGCCTCGACCGCTTCCGGCGCGAGCGGCGTGGTGTTGGTCTGCTTCAGGGCCTTGCCGGCATCGGGGAGCTCGGCGACGACGACCACGCAGGCGGCGTCATAGAGCGAGTAATAGAGCGGGCCGACCGCCATGTCGGGCACGCCCATGTAATAGACGCCCTGGGCGTGCTCCCAGCCGATGAAATCGGCGAGGTCGGTGACGGCACGCGCGCGCAGCGCCTTATGGCCGGTGTTGCGCGCCTTGCGGCCGGCCACCGTGTCCTGCACGTCGATCAGCCCGAGGAACAGGAGCTGGTCGCGCAGCTTCGCGCGTGCCGTCGCGTCGGCGGCGAGCCCGAGGAACAGGCCGTAGGAGCACTTGACGTCGCCACTCATGGTCG
>JACQAI010000466.1 GCA_016195115.1 Pseudomonadota bacterium | reverse complement strand
GGCGTCAGGTCCTGGATCCAGTTGCGCGACTGGACGAAGCCCTGGACTTTGGGCGACAGCGCGCGCGGGTTGGCGTCGTGCACGACCCAGATCGACACCGCCTGGTCGACCATGCGGGCGTGCAGCTGGCCGACCAGTCTGTCCTGCTCGGCGAGATCGAAGGCGGCGCGGATCTTGACCGAGAGCGCGTCGATCTCGGCATCGCGGATGTTCGACCAGTTGTTGCCGGCCGGCGGGATCTTGGTGCTCTCGGCGATGGTCATGAAACCGAACTCGGGGTCGGCCGAAGTCCAGCTGCTGTTGATCCCGTGCGCGCCCTTGTTTTCGGGCGCCTGGGCGCCGAGCCCGCGGCGTTGGCGCAGGGTCTGCCACTCCAGCACCTCGAGCTCGGCGTCGATGCCGACCGCCTTGAGGTTGGCCTGAATGTACTCGTTCATCGCCAAGGGCTGGATCTGGCCCGAGCCCGACGACGAGATCAGGAACTTGGTCTTCATCGGCTTGGCGGTCGAGTAGCCGGCCTCCTCCATCAGCTTCTTCGCACGTGCCGGATCGTAGGTGATCTTGAAGCTCGGGTTGCCGAACCACGGATGGCCCGGTGGCACCTGACCGACCGCCGGTGTTGCCAGGCCGCCGAGCAGCTTGACGAGGCCGTCGCGGTCGATCGCCAGGTTGGCGGCCTGGCGCACGCGCAGGTCGTTCCACGGCGAATCGGGCAGCCGGCTCAGCCAGTAGGGCCAGATGTGCGGATAGGTGTTGGTGACGATCTGCATGCCGGCCTGCTTGAGGCGCGGCACCGCGTCGGGCGCCGGCGCCTCGATCCAGTCGACCTGGCCGGACAGCAGTGCCGCGGTGCGCGCCGCACCGTCGGGGATCGGCAGCAGCACCAGGCGGTCGGTCTTGGGCACGCGCTTGGCGTCCCAGTAGCCGGCGTTCTTGATCAGCTCGGCGCGCTCGCGCGGCACCAGCTTGTCGAGCTTCCACGGACCGGTGCCCGCCGGCGTCTTGGCGAACTCGGCCCAGTCGCGACCGACCTTGTCCCACTGCGTCGGGCTCGAGAACCAGATGATCGTCAGGCCGTAGGGGAACAGCGCGTCCGGCACCTTGGTGACGATCTCGAGGCCGAGATCGTCGAGCTTCTTGTAGCTCTCGACGTCGCGCAGCTTGCCGAGCGTCTGAGCGAGCTGGCGGGCGTCGTACTGCGGCGCGTCCTTCTTCAGCAACTTGTCGAAGTTCCATATCGCGGCGTCGGCGTTCCAGGCCGAGCCGTCGTGGAACTTGACCCAGGGCCTGAGCTTGAAGGTCCAGCGCCGGCGGTCGTTGGGATCGGTCGACCACTCGGTCGCCAGGCCGGGGCTCAGGGGCGTCGCCTGGTCGCTGCGCGAATGATCCCAGGCGATCAGGGTGTCGTAGAGCGTCACGCCCATGAAGCGCCAGCCCTCGGCACCCTGGTCGGGCTGGCCGGTGGTGACCGGGATGTCGGCCGCCGTCATGCCGACGCGCAGGACGGTCTCGGCCTGCGCCGGGAGGGCGGTTGCCGCCGCGATGCCGAGTGCCAGAAGCGCCTTGCCGAACGCCGCCATGCCCGCCTCCCTGGTTGTGCGTGTCCGGGCAGGCTAGCGGGCGCGTCGCCGATGTTCAACGCGTGGACGGCCGGCGCGCTGCGCGCGCGGCGCGAGTCTCAAGCCCGCCAGAGCGGCGCGAACTGCGTCGCGACGACCTGCTCGTAGGGCACGTCGGCCTTGAGGATGCCGAGGTCGCGCGCGAAGCCGCTCATGCCGGCGACGAAGTCACGCGTCACGGTGGCGTCGTAGAACGGCAGGTCGCGGCGGATCAGCTCGGCGATCAGCTCGGCCTCCTCGGGGGGGAACAGCGCGCGGCCGACCGCGGTCGCGCGCGTGACGTCGGCCCGCAGTGCTGCGTGGGTGCGCGTGATCGCGCGCACCGCGGCGGCGGCGACGTCGGGCGAGCGCGCGATCAGGCGGTCGGTCACGGCGAGCGCCGCCTGCGTGTAGTGGAACGCCGGCTTCGGTCCGTCGCCGCGCCGCGCGTCGACCACGACGGTGCCGACGCCGCGGCGCACCGCGACCTCGGTGCCCATGCCGTTGGCCCAGAAGCCGTCGATCTGACGGGCCTCGAGCGCGCGCGCCGCCATGACGCCGAAATTGGCGACCCCGGCGACCGCGCCCGGCACCGGCGCGATCGTGACCTGGTCGCGCACGAGATCGATGCCGCCCTCGATCAACAGGCGGCGCAGCCCCATCTCGACCCAGGGCGCGGCGCCGATCGCGCGGCCCTTGACCACCGAGAGGTCGCCGCGCGTCGCGCCGAGATCGCGCCGCATCACCAAGAACCAGTACATGCCTTGGGATTGCGCGCACACGAGCTTGGCGCCCCGCCAGTCGGGGAACCCGGCGAGCACCGAGTGCGCCGAGCCGGCGAAGAAATCGATGGCGCCGTCGCGCAGCGCCGCGGCGCACTTGTCGACCGGGAAGATCAGCTCGAGCGCGACGTCGAGCCCCTCGGCCTTGAAGCCGCCGAGCTCGACCGCCGCCACCGCGGGAAAATACGACGGCGAGATCAGGTCGGGCACGGCGAGCTTCATGGCCATGGGGTCGGTCAGGCCTTCTTCGGCGTCGGCACCGGCAGGCCGGCGATCTTCAGGTTGACCGAGCCCAGATGGGTGCGGCTGGTGAAGTAGAGCGTCTTCCAGTCGGCGCCGCCGAACGCGATGTTGGTGGTCGCCGGCTGGCCGTGGACGATGCGGCCGAGCCGCTTGCCCCATGGATCGAAGATCCAGATGCCGCCGGCGCCGCCGCAATAGACGTTGCCGGCAACGTCGACCTTCATGCCGTCCGGCACGCCGGGCTCGGGGCCGCGCAGATCGGCGAACACGCGGTCGGTCTGGCGCGCCAGCGTGCCGTTGGGCAGCAGGTCGAAGGCGCGGATGTGGCCGCGCCGCGAGTCGTTGATGTAGAGCACGCTCTCGTCGGGCGAGAACGCCAAGCCGTTGGGCAGCACGAAGCTGTCGGTCAGCAAGGTGTAGGTGCCGAGATCCGGCGTCAAGCGGAACACGCCGGCGAAGGTGAGGTCCCATTGCTGCTGCGGCTGCGGGTTGGTCCACGGATCGGTGAAGTAGATGCAGCCGTCGGACTTGACCACGATGTCGTTGGGCCGGTTCAGCCGCACGCCTTGAAAACTGTTGGCCAGCACGGTGGTGCTGCCGTCGAGCTCGAGCCGGGTGACGCGCCGGGTGTCGTGCTCGCAAGCGAGCAGGCGGCCCTGGAGGTCGCGGGTCAGGCCGTTGGCGCGGTTGGTACCGTCCTTGAACACCGTGACGCCCTGGCCGGGCGTGTACTTCATGCGCTTGTCGTTGTGGATGTCGGAGAACAGCAGGTAACCGCCCTCCTTCCACCACAGCGGCCCCTCGGCCGGCCCGAGCGGCCCGCCGTAGCCCTCGCCCAGCACCTTGATGGGCGCATCCAGCGCGACGATCTTCTCGAGATTCGGGTCATGCTGCTCGATGCGCGGCGCACCGATCGGAGTGCCTTGCGCGACGGCGTCGCGCCAGCCGCCGGCCAACGCCACGCCGCTGGCCGCACCGATCATGCCCAACGTCCGGCGCCGCGACACCTTCGGCCGTTTCTGCATGGTGTTTCCCCCCCCCTTGGTTGTGGCTGATCCGACTATAGCGATTGTTCGGCCAGCCAGCCCGCGATCGTGTCGATCAGCGCCTGGCGGTTGTCGGCGAAGCCGTGGCCGGCCGGACCGGGCGGCCGCTCGTTGGGCAGCAGCACGAACTTGATCGCCGGCACCAGCGAGCCCGGCGCGGTCGCGGCGGCCAGAAGCATATGGGGCTCGAAAGCCTGGATGATGCCGTCGCCGGCGTCGCGCACCATCAGGATCGGGCGCGGCACGCGGCGGATCCAGTAGGTGCCGTCGGCCGAACTGGACTCCGTCGATCTGTAGGTCAAGAAATGCTGGCCGCTCACCGGCACCTCGGCGCCGCCGAGCCAGCGCATGCGCTCGGCCAGCACGGCGTCGGCACGACCCTCGCGCAACGCCGTACCCGCCGCCTCGGCGAGCCGCGTGAAGTTGGCCTCGTTCTGGACCAAGAGGTTGCGCGTCTTCCACGGCAGGTTGGCGAACATGCCGGTCAGCACCACGGCCTTGAGGTCGGCGTCCCAGGTGGTCGCGGCGTAGAACTGTACCTGGATGTTGCCCAGGCTGTGGCCGTGCAGCGCGACGCGACGATAGCCGAGCGCGCGCGCCGTCGCGACCGCAGCCTCGATGTCGCGCCTTATGTCGAAGAAGTTCTCGGTGTTGACCTTATCGTCGTGCTGGCGCGTGTTGATCGCCAGCACGCCGTAGCCCTTGGCAGCCAGCCCGGCGCTCAGAAAACCGATCGGGTTGCTGGCGTAGTTGCCGCCGCTGCCATGGACCGACACCACCAGGCTGGTCGCCGCGGCCGCCTTGCTGGTGGGTTGCCACAGCGCCGCGCCGACCCGGAAACCATCGAGCGTCGTGATGGCGAGGAAGCGCAGCTCGACCCCGGGTCGCACCGCCAGGTCGGCCGGTAAGGGTGTCATCGGACCGGCGGTCTCGTAGGTGATCGCGGCCGCAGTCTCGGCGCGCACCGGCAGCGCGGCGGCGAGCGTGAGCGCCACGGACATCCAAGCGATCGGTCGCATGAGCCCTCCGTCAGTCGATGGTCGCAGCCTTGTGCACCGCCTCGATCAGCGAGCTGCGCAACAGAAACTGGCGGTGGCGCTGGGGATCGTCGGCGATCGCAGCGAGCTCGTCGAGCTTGGCGCGACGCACGGCGGGATCCTTCTCCTCGAGGCGCTGCTTGTTGGCGACGGTCTGTTGCTGGACGAACTCGATGTTGAGCGGCCGGCGCCGTCGCTCGTAGCGGTCGAGCAGGCGCGCGTCGGCGCCGTCGCGCGCGACCGCCGTCACGGTGTCGACCAAGTCGATCGCGTCGTGGACGCCGAAGTTCAGGCCCAGCCCGCCGATCGGATTGTTGACGTGGGCGGCATCGCCGGCGAGGAAGACGCGGCCGCGCCGGAAGGTCTCGGCGACGCGCTGGTGGACCTTGTAGAGATTGCGGTGCACCAGCATGTACGGCGTCTCGCGCGCGAAGGCTCGCTGCAGGCGGCTCTCGGCGCTGGCGTCCGACAGCGCCTCGTCGTCGCTCTCCCCGGGCCAGGTCGGGAATACGGCGCGCCAGCGGCCCTGGCCGTCGTCGCCCGCGACCTTGAACAAGTTGGTCCACTCGGCGGGATCGGCGAGGTAGTTGCGCAGGCAACAGCCCATCAGGCGCGCAAAATCGTCGAGCACGGTCAGGACGATGAAGCGCTCGGGCCAGGTGTAGCCCTCGAAGCCGATGTCGAGCAGCTTGCGCACGGTCGAACGGCCGCCGTCGGCGCCGATCACCCAGTCGGCATCAATGCGCTCACCGCCGTCGCCAAGGGCGACGGTGACATGATCATCATCCTGCGCCAGCGCGGTTACCGGGGCGTTGAAGCGGATCGTCGCGCCGGCGTGCCCGCCCAGCGCATCCAGCCCCATGCGCGCGAGCTTGTGCTGCTCGGTCTGGACGACGAACGGAAAGCGCGTGTCGTCGGCCAGCCGCGCGTGGTCGAACTCGGCAACCAGGCGGCGCGCCGGCCGGTCCCAGAATTGAAAGGTGCGCGCGACCAGGCCCTCGGCGATGTAACGCTCGAGCAGGCCGAGCCGGTCGATCAGCTCGAGGGTCGACGGATGGGTGGTCGAGGCGCGCGGACTGGTGTCGATGTCGGCCTCGGCCTCGCACACCGTGACGCGAAACCCAGCCTGTGCCGCCGCCAGGCCCGCAACCACACCGACCGGTCCCGCCCCGACCACCAGCACATGCGCCGCGCGCGTCATGAGGTTGAACCGCAAAGACGCAAAGACGCTAAGATGCCCTGCAAGATGATCCCCACGCGCTCGCTACCTTTGCGTCTTTGCGTCTTCGCGGTGAACCTTCTTCTGCTTGCCGGCGCCGGTGAGGCGGCGGCGCAGGCGTGGCCGCAGCGGCCGATCCGCATCATCGTGGGCTTCGCGGCCGGCGGCAACACCGACTCGATCGCGCGCCTCAGCGCCGAGTGGCTGCGCCCGCGCCTCGACCAGAACGTGCTGGTCGACAATCGGCCGGGCGCCAACGGCGCGATCGGCGCCGAGGCGGTGATGCGCGCCGCGCCCGACGGCTACACGCTCCTGATGGCGGCGCTGCCCCAGCTCGCCATCCTGCCGGCGATGACCAAGACGCCGTACGATCCGGTCGCCGACTTCGCCCCCGTCACCGTGGTCGGCTCGAACGACTTCGCGCTCGCGATCAACGACAAGCTGCCGGCCACGACGCTGCCCGAGCTGGTCGCGTACGTCAAAGCGCGGCCCGGCGAGATCGCCTACGCGTCGGGCGGCAGCGGCACAGTCGCGCATCTGACCACCGCGTTGTTCCTGCAGCGCGCCGGGCTCACCATGCTGCACGTGCCTTATCGCGGCGGCGCGCTGGCGCTCGCCGATCTGGTCAGCGGCCAGGTGCCGTTCTATTTCGGCAATCTGGCCGAGGTGTTGCCGCACGCCGCGATGCTCAAGATCCTGGCGGTGTCGGGCGCACGCCGCGTCGCCGCCCTACCCGCCGTGCCGACCATCGCCGAGCAGGGTTATCCGGGCTTCCACACCGCGACCTGGAACGGTCTGGTCGCGCCGGCGGCGACGCCGCGCGACATCGTCGAGCGGCTCGCTGCCGCGATGCGCCCGGCCGCACAGGACGCCGAGTTCGTCGCCAAGCTGGCGCGTATAGGCGTCGATCCGGTCGGCAACACGCCCGAGGACTTCGCGCAGCTGCTGCGCGCCGACCTGGTGACCTGGGCCGAGGCGGTGCGCGTCTCCGGCGCCAAGGTCGACTAGCCGCGCAGCCGGCCCAAGGCCTCGATCAGGCGCGCGAAGAAGCCGTCGGCGTCGATGCGCTCGAGCACCAGCGGCAGCGCTGCGTCACCGGGGTGGTGCCAGTCGACCAGGGTGCGACCGGCGGCCTCGCCCTCGGTCACGATGTCGACCCGGACGTGGCGGCCGCTCATCAGCTCCGGCCACACCAGATAGGCAACCGCGCAGGCGTCGTGCAGCGGCACGCCGCCGCGCCGCGCGCGCGCGGCCTCGGGATAGCCGCGGATCATCTGGGCGACGGTGCGGGCCGCCGCGGTGTCGAGCGCCGCGATCGCAGCGAGCCGTGCCGGCGTCGTCACCGCCTGGTGGGTGAGCTCGAGCGGCAGCATGACGATCGGCCAACCGGCGCCGAACACGACCCGGGCGGCGTGGGGATCGGCGAACAGGTTGAACTCGGCGGCCGGCGTGACGTTGCCGAGCCCAATCGCGCCGCCCATCAACACCAGCCGGCGCACCGCCCGGACGACCGCGGGTTCCTGGACCACGGCGGCGGCGAGGTTGGTCAGCGGCGCCACCGCGCACACCGTGATCGACGCCGGCGGCGCCGCGCGCAGGCGCCGGCGCAGAAAGTCGACGGCATGCTCGGCCTCGGCCGGGCGCGTCGCTGCGGGCAGCACCGCGCCCGCCATGCCGTCCGCGCCGTGGATGTCGGCGGCATCGTGCGGCGCGCGCACCAATGGCCGCGGGCAGCCGGCATGGACCGGCGTCGTCTTGCCGGCAAGCGCCACGACCACGCCGGCGTTGCGTGCAGTCTGGGCGACCCCGACATTGCCCGCCACCGTCGTGATCGCGACGAGGTCGATCGCCTCGGGACAGGCGAGCGCGAGCAGGATCGCGACGGCATCGTCGAAGCCGGGATCGCAGTCGAGGATGACGGGCTCGGCAGCCATGGTCCGATCCTAGCACGTCGCTTGCCGGCGTCGCGGCGGCGCGCCATCATCGCC
>JACQAI010000412.1 GCA_016195115.1 Pseudomonadota bacterium | reverse complement strand
TCGCTGCAGTGCCTGGCGGCGCTGTCGTTCGCCAGCGTGGTGGTCGCGCTGCTGGCGCGGAAGCCGAGCGCCGATTGACGCCGGTGCGGCGATCCGGTTCCGTGGTCGCGCGAGCCGCGTGATATGAAACCCCCGCCCAAATCCCTGTGCCCATGCGGCAGCGGCCTGCGCGCGCTGCGCTGCTGCAAGCTCGACCTCGCGACCGCCGGACCAGCCGACCCGGCGCTGCGGCCACAGGTCGAGCGCGCGGTCGCGGCGCATGATCTCGGCCAGGTCGCGGATGCCACGCGCATCTGCCTCGACGTGCTGGAGCGCGCGCCGGTCCAGCCGGGCGCGCTCGCGACCTTGCTCACGATCCGCAAGGCCGAGGGCAACGCGAGCGCCGCCGAGGCGTTGGCGCGCCGGCTGGTCGCGCTCGATCCCAACAATCTGGGGGCGACCAGCGAGCTGGCGCTGCTGCTGTTCAACCGCGGCGACCTCGCCGAGGCCGAGCGGCACGCGCGCAATGCCGTGCGGCTCGGGCCCCAGGATGCCCAGGCGCACAACCTGATGGGCATGATCATGACCGAGGCCAACCGGCCGCAGGTCGGCGAGTACCACTACCGCGCGGCACTGGCGCTGCTCGCCAACGAAAGCCCGATCCTGCTCGCCAACCTGGCCTGGAATCTGAAGAACCAGGGCAGGATGGCGGAAGCCCGCGCGCTCTACGAACGCTCGGTCGCGCTCGATCCCAAGATCCTGCAGACCCTGATGGGCTGGGCGCGGCTGGAGGAGACCGACCGCGATTTCGCGCGCGCCGAGGCGCTGCTCGCCGAGGCCGAGGCGATCGCGCCGGGCCATCCGACCGTGCTGCTGTTCCGCGCCATCACGCACGGCCGGACCGAAGGCTACGATCCGGCGCTGGCGACGCTCGAGCGCATCACCGCGCAGCGCCAGGACGGCGCGCTCGGGCCCTCCGAGCTGATCGAGAAGGGCGGGCTGCTCGACCGCATGGGGCGCTACGCCGAGGCGTTTGCCGCGTTCGACGCCGGCAAGCAGGCGTTGCGCGCGGCGACCGGCCAGGCCTATCTCGCCGACCAGGCCGCGACCCTGGCCGCCCGGCTCAAGGGCTTCTTCCAGGCGCACCGGCTCAAGATCCTGCCGCGCGCCGGGGTGCGATCGGACTGCGCCCAGCCGATCTTCATCGTCGGCTTCCCGCGCTCGGGCACCACCATGGTCGAGCAGACCTTGTCGGCCCATCCGCGCATCGCCGCCGGCGACGAGCTGCCGCTGATCGCCGACCTGACCGAGCTGATGCCCCGCATGCTCAACAGTCCGCTCGCCTATCCCGAGGCGCTCGCCGACCTGTGGATGGGCGATCAGCGCGAGGGCCTCGACAATCTGCGCGACCACTACTTGCAGCGCGCCCGCCAGATGGGCGTGATGGCGCCGGGCGCCGCCCGGTTCACCGACAAGATGCCGCTCAACGAGACCCATCTCGGGCTGATCGGCCTGATGTTCCCCGCAGCGCCGATCGTCCACGTGCTGCGCCATCCGCTCGACGTCGTGCTGTCGGTGTTCTCCAACCTGCTGACCCACGGCTTCTATTGCGCCTACGCGCTCGACAGCATCGCGCGCCACTACCTGCTCGTGATGGATCTGGTCGAGCACTATCGGCGCGAGATGACGCTCCGCTATCTGCCGATCCGCTACGAGGACATCGTCGCCGACCAGGCGCCCAGCGTGCGCCGGCTGCTCGATTTCGTCGGCGAGGATTTCGACCCGCGCTGCCTCGCCTTCCACGAGAACCGGCGCTACGCCCGCACCGCGAGCTACGCCCAGGTCACGGAAAAGCTCTACGACCGCTCGCGCTACCGCTACCGCAACTACCTGAAGCAGCTGGCACCCGTGATCCAGCTGCTCGAACCGGCGATCGCCAAGCTTGGCTACCGCATCGACTGACGCGCGGCTGGCGCAGGCCGCCGCGCACGAGCAGGCCGGGCGCTTCGCCGAAGCCGCCGCGCTGTACGACGCGATCCTCGCCGCGGAGCCCGATCATGCCGATGCGCTGCACCTGCGCGGCGTCATCGCCTACCGGAACGGCGAGCTCGCGCGCGCCATCGCCCTGATCGAGCGCGCGACCGCGGTGAACGACACGGTCGCGCTCTTTCACCGCAATCTGTGCGAGCTGTGCCGCCTCGCCGGGCGGACCGACGATGCGATCCGCCACGGCCGCCGCGCCGTCGCGCTGGCGCCCGACGACGCCCACGCCTACTACAATCTCGGCCTGGCGCATTACGACCGGCTCGAGATCGACCAGGCGAGCGCCTGCCAGCGCGCCGCGCTGGCGCGCGAGCCCGGCTTCGCCGGCGCGCATTTCGAGCTCGCCGAGACCCTGCTGCTGCGCGGCGACCTCGCCGCCGGCTGGGACGAATACGAATGGCGCTGGCAGCTGCCGAGCGCGCCGCCCGAGCTGCGCGCGCTGCGGCAACCGCTGTGGTCGGGCGAGCCGCTCGCCGATCGCCGACTGCTGCTGATCGCCGACCAGGGTTTTGGCGACACCATCCAGTTCGCCCGCTACATCCCCCTGGCGGCTGCGCGCTGCGCCAATCTGATCGTCGCCTGCAGCCCGCAGATGACGCCCGTGATCGCACAACTTGCGGGCGCCGCGGCGATCCACGAAGTGTGGGATCGCATCCCGCCGTACGATCTGCAGTGTCCGCTGTCGAGCCTGCCGCGCGCGTTCGGCACCACGCTCGACACCATCCCGGCGCCGATCCCCTATCTGCACGCCGACCCCGCCAAGTCGGCGCACTGGCGCCAGCGGCTGGACGCGCTGCTGCCGCGCGGCTATCGCCGCATCGGGCTGGTGTGGGCCGGCCGGCCGGCGCACGAGAACGACCGCAACCGCTCGCTCGCGCTCGACCGGCTGGCGCCGCTCGCCGGACTGCCGGGCATCGCGCTGGTCGCCCTCCAGCTCGGACCCGCCCAGGCGCAAATCGGCGGCTTCTATGGCGCCGCGCCGCTGGTCAATTTGGCGCCCGAGATCGCCGATTTCACCGACACCCTGGCGATCCTCGACAACCTCGACCTTGTGGTCGCGGTCGACACCGCGGTCGCCCATCTCGCCGGCGCGATGGCCAAACCCGTGTTCGTGCTGCTGCCCTACGCGCCCGACTGGCGCTGGCTGCTCGATCGGACCGACAGCCCCTGGTATCCGACCGCCCGACTGTTCCGCCAACCCGCGCTGAGGGACTGGGACGCCGTAATCAACAACCTAATCAGTGTGTTGGCGATGGCTTAAAGAGGGTCCACAGCTTCGCTACGTAAATAATCCTAGCTCTTTTAGTATGGAAAGCTACGGCGATCCTTGGTAAGCCTCGCCTAGAGAAAAATTAAGCCAAATCCCAGGGGACTCCATGCTTCGCATCGCTGGGCTTCAGCCGACC
>JACQAI010000411.1 GCA_016195115.1 Pseudomonadota bacterium | reverse complement strand
GTCGGGCGGGTTGGCCGACGACGCGCAGTTCGATGCCCAGGATCACCGCAGCCGTTGGTCGCGCGCACAGATCGAGCGCTGGCTCGCCGGCAGCCGGCAGTTCGTCGCGGCGCTGACCGAGGGCGGCAACACGACGCCGGCGCAGGTGGCGCTGCGCTACTGCTTGTCCCACCCGCCGATCGCCAGCGCGATCCCCGGGATGATGCGGCCCGAGGAGGTCGACGACGACGCCGGCGCGAGCGACCGCGGGCCGCTGAGCGCGCCGGACCTGGCCGAGATCGCCCGAATCTACGCCGGCACTGATTTCTTCGTCGCCCGCGCCTAGCGCAGCGGGGCTGCAAGCCGATGGCGCTCGCGGGGCCTTCGCCCCCTGCCGCGCCGGCCCCGGCCATGCGATGATCCGCCGCGTGGCCATCGTTCCCCTCGCCGAGCTCGAAACTTGCCTGGTTGCCCGCCGTCGCCTGCTCGGCTTCGACGTCGGCACCAAGACGATCGGGCTGGCCCTATCGGACAACCTCGGCACCGCGGCATCGCCGCTCGAGACCGTGCGCCGCGGCAAGTTCGCGCGCGACGCCGAGACGCTCGCCCGACTGATCGCCGAGCGCGACGTCGGCGGCCTGGTGGTCGGGCTGCCGATCGCCATGGACGGCAGCGAAGGGCCGCGTTGCCAGTCGGTCCGCCAGTTCGCCGCCAACCTGCTGGCCGTGATCGACCGGCCGACCGCGTTCTGGGATGAGCGGCTGTCGACCGCCGCCGTGACCCGGCTGATGATCGACGCCGACTTGTCGCGGCGGCGCCGCAGCGAGCTGGTCGACAAGCTGGCGGCGGCCTACATCCTCCAGGGCGCCCTTGATCATCTGCGCGGCCTGCGCGCGCGCCCCGCCTGAGCCGCTGCCGTGGCCGAGCCACAACAGCAGCTTCAGCTCGGCCTCGAGCATCACCGCGCCGGCCGGCTGCGCGAGGCTGCCGCGATCTACGCCGCGTTGCTCGCGCGCGACGCGCGCCAGATCGACGTGCTGCATCTGCTCGGCCTGGTCTGCCAGCAACTCGGCAAGCTCGACGAAGCGGCGCGCTTGATCGGACGCGCAGTGGCCCTCAAGCCGGACTTTGGCTCTTCCGATCTCCTGATCGCAGCCCATGACGGCCGCGCCGCGGTGCGGCGGAGCCAGGGACGGCTGGACGAGGCGATCGCGTGCTATCGCCAGGTGCTGGCGCTGCGGCCGGACCTGCCGGAGACCGAGGTCAATCTCGGCATCGCGCTCAACACGCTCGGGCGGCTCGATGAGGCGATCGCGGTGTTCTCCCGGGTCATCGAGCGCCACCCCGAGCTGCCCGAAGTGCACAACAACCTCGGTTGCGCGTTGCGCGACCAGGGAAGCTTCGAGCCGGCGCTGGCATCGTTTCGGCGCGCGCTGGCGCTGCGCCCGCGCTACGAGCGCGCCCACACGAACCTGATCGGCGCGATGGACTGGGCGCCCGGCACCACGGTCGCCGAAGCCCAGGCCGAGCGGCGGCGCTGGTATCTCGCCAATCGACGCACCGGCGACGCCCGCTTCGAGGCGTGGCCGAATGCGCCGGATCCCGAGCGCCGGCTGCGCCTCGGCTATGTCTCGGCCGATTTTCGCCGCCATTCAGCCGCGTTCGCCTTCGGTCCCGTGTTGTGGGGGCACGACCGCAGCCGGTTCGAGGTCGTGTGTTACAGCGGCGTCGCGCAGGGCGACGACATGACCGAGCGCTTCCGCGCCGGCGCCGATCTCTGGCGTCCCGTCGCCGGTCTGTCGGACGACGATGTGGCGCGCCAGATCCGCGCCGATGCGATCGACGTGCTGATCGACCTGTCGGGCCACACCTTGGGCAATCGCCTGATCGTGTTCACCGCCAAGCCGGCACCGGTGCAGGTCACCGCGTGGGGCAGCATCACGGGCACCGGCATTCCGGAGATCGACGCGCTGTTCGCTGACGCGATCATGATCCCGGCCGACGAGCGGGCGCTGTTCGCCGAAACCGTCGTCGATCTGCCGAGCATGTTGACCTACCAGGCGCCCGATTACGCACCGCCGGTCGGCCCCCTGCCCGCGTTGGCGGCCGAGCACCTGACTTTCGGAAGCTTCAACCGCTTCGCCAAGGTGACCGACGAGACGCTGGCCATGTGGGCGCGCATCCTGGCGGCGCTGCCGACCAGCCGACTGCTGCTCAAGGACAAGGTCTTCGCCAATGACGGCGAACGCGCCCACACGATCGCGCGTCTGGGTCGCCTCGGCGTCGCCGAGGATCGCCTGATATTCCAGGGCGGCACCGATCACCGCGGTCACCTGGCGGCGTACGGAGCGGTCGACATCGCGCTCGATCCGTATCCTCAGAACGGCGGCATCAGCACGCTCGAAGCGCTGTGGATGGGCGTGCCGGTGATCACGCGCGTCGGCACGACGCCGCCCGGCCGCGTCGGCGGCGCGCTGATGACGGTGCTCGGCATGCCCGACCTGGTCGCGCAGGATGCCGACGGCTACGTCGCGAACGCGCGTCGGCTCGCCGACGATCCGGCGGGACTCGCTGAGCGCCGCGCCGGCCTGCGCGCGCGCATGCTGGCGTCGCCGGTCGGCGACGTCGCGCGCTACGTCGCGGCAGTCGAGGTCGCCTATCGCGACCTGTGGCGCCGCTGGTGCGCGACGCGCGGTGCCGCCGCGCCGGTGTCCGCAGAGATGCGCCACCAGCTTGAGCTCGCGCTCGGCCACCACGAAGCCGGACGGCTGGATGCCGCGATGGCGCTCTATCGCCAGGTGCTGGCGGGCGACCCGAACAATTTCGACGCATTGCACCTGCTCGGGGTCGCCCATCGCAAGCTCGGCCAGCTCGCCGACGCCGAGCGCTACATCAACCAGGCGATCGCGGTCGGTCCGGGATTCGCGACCGCGCACAACAATCTCGGCAACGTGCTGCGCGACCTCGGTCGGCACGCCGATGCCGAGCACGCCTACCGGCGCGCCATCGAGCTCGAGCCCGCGAACGCCGGGGCGTACACCAATCTGGGCAACAACCTGGCGGAGCAGCTGCGCATCGGCGAAGCCACGGCCGTGCTGCGCCAGGCCTTGGCGCTCCAGCCGAACGCGGCCGACGCGCACAACGCCTATGGGGCGGTGTTGTGGCGACAGGGCAAGCTCGACGAGGCCATCCAATCGTTCAGCCGAGCCATCGAGCTCGAGCCGCGCGACGCCAAGGCGCACAACAATCTGGGTTTGGCGCTGTTCGACCGCGGCGACATGGACCGGTCGATCGCGAGCTACCGGGGCGCCCTGGCGATCGCACCGGACTACGCCGCGGCCCACTCGAACCTGATCTTCGGGATGGACTCGATGCCGCAATTCACCATCGCGGACGTCCAGGCGGAGCGCCAGCACTGGTACGGCGCCCATCGCCGCGCGCCGGTCGGCACCGGCTGGCCCAACCCGCCCGATCCCGAGCGACGCTTGCGCATCGGCTACGTCTCGGGCGACTTCTGCCGACACTCTGCGGCCTTCTGCTTCGGCCCGGTGTTGTGGGGCCACGACCGCGCCGCCTTCGAGGTCTTCTGCTACTCGAACGGCATCGAGCAGGACGACTTCACGCAGCGCTTTCGCGACGCCGCCGACGGCTGGCGCGTCGCCGGCCATCTCAGCGACGACGCGCTGGACCGCATGATCCGTGACGACGCGATCGATCTCCTGGTCGATCTGTCGGGCCATACCTCGAGCAACCGCCTCACCGTGTTCACCGCCAAGCCGGCGCCAGTCGAGCTGACCGCTTGGGGCAACGTCTCGGGCACCGGCATCCCCGAGATCGACTACCTGTTGGCCGACCCGATCGTCGTGCCGGAGGCGGAGCGGCCGCTGTTCGCCGAGCAGATCATCGACCTGCCGTGCGCGCTCAGCCACCCGATGCCCGAGGAGATGCCGGAGCCCAACGGACTCCCCGCCGCCGCCGCGGGATCCGTCACGTTCGGCTGCCTCAACCGTTTCACCAAGGTCAGCGATGCCGCCCTCGTGCTATGGGCGCGCATCCTCAAGGAATGCATGGGCAGCCGCCTGCTGCTCAAGGACCGGGTGTTTTCCGATGCCGTCCACCGCGGACGCGTGCTCGAGCGGCTGGCCGGCTTCGGCATCGCCGGGGACCGCGTCATCATCCGCGGCGCGACCGATCGGCATACCCACCTGGCGACCTACCGCGAGGTCGACCTGGCGCTCGACCCGTTCCCGCAGAACGGCGGCATCACCAGCCTCGAAGGCTTGTGGATGGGCGTTCCCGCCGTCACGCGTCTGGGCGAGACGGTGGCCGGCCGAATCACGGCATCGATCCTGTCGGCGCTCGGCATGCCCGAGCTGATCGCGCGCAGCGACGACGACTACGTCGCGCTCGCGCTGGGCTGCGCGGCCCACCTCGACGGCCTGGCGGCAATCCGGGCGGGCTTACGGGCGCGTCTGGTCGCCAGCCCGGTCGGCAACGCCGCGCTCTATGTCGCGGCGGTCGAGCGCGCCTATCGCGACGCCTGGCGGCGTTGGTGCGCAAGCCGTTGAGAGCGCCCGCCCGATCGCCGTCGATTCGCCCGCTTCGCGCTTGTCGCTGCCGACGGGAGGCTTATAGTCCGGCTTCGACATGAGCGCGGCCTTCGCCCATCGCCATTTGCTCGCCATCGAAGGCATGGGCCCGGACGACATCGATCTGCTGCTCGATGCCGCCGAAACCCATGTCGAGGTCAACCGCGGCGAGGTCAAGAAGGGTGCCAGCCTGCGCGGCCGCACCGTCATCAACCTGTTCTTCGAGAACTCGACACGCACGCGGACCTCGTTCGAGCTTGCCGGCAAGCGGCTCGGCGCCGACGTCATCAATATGTCGGTGGCGACCAGCTCGGTGAAGAAAGGCGAGACCCTGATCGACACCGCGATGACGCTCAACGCCATGCACGTCGACGTGCTGGTCGTGCGCCATCCCGAGTCCGGCGCGGTCCATCTGTTGTCCGAGAAGGTCAACTGCTCGGTGATCAACGGCGGCGACGGCACCCACGAGCATCCGACCCAGGCGCTGCTCGACGCGCTGGCGATCCGGCGACGCAAGGGCCGCCTCGGCGGCCTCAGCGTGGCGATCTGCGGCGACGTCGCGCACAGCCGGGTCGCCCGCTCCAACATCCACTTGCTCAACATCATGGGTGCGCGCGTCCGCGTCGTCGCACCGCCGACCTTGCTGCCGGCCAACATCGACCGCATGGGCGTCGAGGTCTTCCACGACATGGCGCGCGGTCTCGCGGGCTGCGACATCGTCATGATGCTGCGGCTGCAGACCGAGCGCATGCAGGGCGCGCTGGTGCCGTCGACCCGCGAGTATTTCCACTTCTTCGGGCTCGATCGCGACAAGCTGGCGGTCGCCCAACCCGATGCGCTGGTCATGCATCCCGGGCCGATGAACCGCGGCATCGAGATCGACAGCGTGATCGCCGACGACATCGACCGCAGCCTGATCCGCGAGCAGGTCGAGATGGGCGTGGCGGTGCGCATGGCCTGCCTCGAAGCCCTGGTCGAGCACCGCCAGACCCTGAGAAACGATTGATGCGGCTGCTGTTCCGCGCCGGCCGCGTGATCGCGCCCGAAGCCGGCACCGACCGGGTCGAGGACGTGCTGGTCGAAAACGGCGTGATCGCCGACCGCGGGCCGGCGCTGCTGCCCGACGACCTGCTCGGCAACCCGCCGGCCGACGTCGAGGTGATCGACGCGCGCGGCTTGTGTCTCGCACCCGGCTTGGTCGACATGCGCGTGCAGCTGCGCGAGCCGGGCGAGGAGCACAAGGAGAACATCGCCTCGGCCACGGCCGCCGCGGCGGCGGGCGGCGTCACCAGCCTCGCTTGCCTGCCCAACACCGAGCCGGTGATCGACGAGCCGTCGCTGGTCGAGTTCATTGCCCGCCGCGCCGCCGAGACCGGCCGGGCGCGCGTCTACGCCTACGGCGCGATCACGCGCGGCCGCGCCGGCAAGCACCTCACCGAGATGGGCTTGATGACGGCCGCCGGCGCGGTCGGCTTCACCGACAGCCCGCACACGGTCGCCGACGCGCGGGTGCTGCGCCGTGCGCTCGGCTACGCCAGCACCTTCGACCAGCTGATTCTCAATCATCCGGAAGAGCCGACCCTGGCGGCGGGCGGCGCCATGACCGAGGGCGAGATCGCCACCCGTCTCGGCCTGCCCGCCATCCCGGCGGCGGCCGAAGCCATACAGATCGAGCGCGACCTGCGCTTGGTCGAGCTCACCGGCGGGCGCTATCACGCCGGCCCGTTGACCACCGCGGCGTCGATCGAGGCGGTGCGCGCCGCCAAGCGGCGCGGCGTCGCGGTCACGGCCGACACCGCGCCGCACTACTTCGCGCTCAACGAGACCGCGATCGGCGATTATCGCACTTTCACCAAGGTATCTCCGCCGCTGCGCAGCGAGTGGGACCGGCGCGCCGTGGTCGATGCGCTCAAGGACGGCACGATCGACGTCATCGCATCCGACCATTCGCCGCAGGATCAGGATTCCAAGCGCCTGCCCTTTCAGCAGGCCGAGTTCGGCATGATCGGGCTCGAGACCCTGCTGCCGCTCGGGCTCGAGCTGGTGCACAACGGCTTCCTGACCTTGGGGGCGCTGATCGCCGCGCTCAGCGCCAACCCCGCGCGCATCCTGCGCCGGCCCGGCGGCACGCTCGCCAAGGGCGCGCCCGCCGACCTGGTGCTGTTCGACGCCGCCAAGCCGTGGCGCATCGACGAGAAGGCGTTCCGGTCGAAGTCGAAAAACTCGCCGTTCGACGGCCGGCCGGTGCAGGGCCGCGTCATCGGCACCTGGCTCGGCGGACGGCGTGTCTATGGTGCCGCGTCATGATCCATCCGCTCGGCGACTTCGGCTACGTGTGGCCGTTCTACGCCTGCGCGCTGGCCGCCTACCTGATCGGCTCGATCCCGTTCGGCCTGGTGCTGACGCGCCTCGCCGGTCTCGGCGATCTGCGCCGCATCGGCTCGGGCAGTATCGGCGCGACCAACGTGCTGCGCACCGGCAACAAGGCGCTCGCCGCCCTGACCGTGCTGCTCGACGGCGGCAAGGGCACGGCCGCCGTGCTGGCGGCGGGCACGATGGGGCCGGACATGGCCGTGGTGGCCGGCGGCATGGCCGTCATCGGCCATCTGTTTCCGGTATGGCTCAAGTTCCGCGGCGGCAAAGGCGTCGCGACGGGCCTCGGCGTCTGGTTGGCGCTCGCGTGGCCGGTCGGCGTCGCGGCGTGCGCGACTTGGCTCGCGGTCGCGGCGTTGACGCGCTATTCCTCGCTGGCGGGGCTGATCGCGATCTGCGCCGCGCCGTTCTACGCCCTGCAGCTCGCCGACCGGCAGCGCTTCCAGCTCGGGCTGTTGCTGGCGGTTTTGATCGTCTTGCGCCATCATACCAACATCCGGCGGCTGGTGACCGGCCAAGAACCGAAGATCGGCCGCGGCGCCTGATCCGCGCGTCGCGCGGCCCTCCCCCGAGCGGTGACGATGGCAAGCTCGCGCAAGCGCGGCCTCTTCAAGCGACTGACCGGCGCGCTGTTCGACGAGGTCCTGCACGGAACGACCGCGCGGCCGCGCGCCGGTGACGACACGCCGCCGGTCGCGCCGGAACGCACGCCAGCCGCGCGCGCCAACGCGGGTCGCCGCGACCTCGCCCACGCCGCATTCCAAGGCCGCATCGCCGAGCTGCTCGAGCAAGGCCAAGGCGCGGTCGCCGGCAAGATGCAGTTCGTCGATCTCGAGGCGATCAAGGCCGAGCTCGGCGAGCGCTGGCAGGGCATCGCCGGCAAGGTGCGCGAGGTCACCCAACGCACCATCCAGCGGCGGCTCGCACCCGGCGACGCCTACGTCGCCTATGACGACGACAGTTACTTGTTGTTGTTCGCCAACCTGACCGAAGCGCAGGCGCGCATCAAGGCGATGGCGATCGCCAACGAGATCCGTCAGCGCATGACCGGCGACTTCAATCTGGTCGAGCGCTACTGGGTGCACGCCTACGTGACCGACCTCGCCGAGGCCAACGCCGACGGCGCCAGCGAGGTCGCCGCGCTGAGCCAGCGGCTCGCCACGACCCCGGAGCTGGTGTCGCGGCGCGCAGCGGCGGCCGACGCGCCGCTGTGGGATCGCCCCGCGCGTAGCGCGCCGCCCGGGCAAGCACCCGAGCAGACCGCCGCCGCCCAGGCCCGCTTCGAGGCGCGGATCGCCGACGTCGCGCATAACCTGGGGCGCGGCACCGCCGGCAAGCTGCAGCTGATGCAGCTCGACGCTTTGCGCGCCGAGCTCGGCGCGCGCTGGCCGGCGACCGCCGAGCGGGTGCGCGCGATCGCCGAGCAGGTCTTGACCCGCCGGCTCGCGCCGATCGACGTGTTCGCGCCGGTCGCCGAAGGCTGCTACCTGATCCTGTTCGCCGAGCTCGACGAGGACGAGGCGCGGCTCAAGGTCGCCGCCTTGGCGCGTGAGATCCGCGACCGGTTGCTCGGCGAGATCGGCCCGATGCCGGAGCCCGCGGTCGCTGCGTTCGTGGCACCGATCGCGCACATCGCGCGCCGCACCGCGCGGGCGCCGACCGTCGGCGAGCTCGACCACGCGCTGTCCGAGCGCGAGGACGTCGCGCCGCCGCCCGATACGGCGATCCAGGCCAAGCTGCGCGACCGGCTCGGCGAGGTCGGGGTCAGCTATCGACCGACCCTGTACACCAAACGCGGCATGATCTCGGTGTTCGGCGCCCGCGCGATGCGCCTCGACGCCGGCGGCGCGGTCCATCGCGGCGCCGCCGCCTATCCGCCCAACGACCCGCCGGTCGCGTTCGAGATCGACCGCGCCGTGCTGCAGCGCGCGCTCAAGGACGTGCGCCGCCTGGTCCGGCGCTCGGAGCGCGCGCTCGTGACGGCACCGATCCGGCTGCAGTCGCTGATCGATCACAGCAGCGGCCAGATGGTCGATCTGTGCCGCGCCCAGCGACCCGCGGTGCGCCGGCACCTCGTCATCGAGATCACCCGGCTGCTCGACGAGGCGCCGACCGCTCGGCTTGGCGAGGCGGTCGCCGCGATCCAGCCGTTTTGCCGCGCCCTGATCGTGAGCGTGACGCTCGACTTCCACGAGTTCGAGCGGCTGGCGCGCCTCGGGCTGTCCTCGGTCGGCATCGACCTCGAGCAGGCCCGCGACGCCGCCGCCGACCGACAGCGCGAGCGGCTCGCCGAGTTCGTCGGCGGTGCGCACGCGCAGGACATGACCGCGCATCTGCATGGCATCGCGAGCCCGACCTTGGTGCGCGCCGCGCAGGTCGCGGGCTTCGACTATCTCAACGGTCCGGCGCTGGCCGCCGAAGTCGTCCGGCCGGCCGCGATGTCGCCCTGGCGGGGGCTCGACGACGGATGACGGCGCGCGTGCCTTCCGCCGGCGAATCGCTCGCGTGGCTGCGGCTGGCCCGCACCGAGCGCGTCGGTCCGGTGACCTTCCATCACTTGGTGGGCCGCTACGGCTCGGCGAGCGCGGCGCTCGATGCGTTGCCCGAATTGGCGCGGCGCGGCGGCCGCTCGTCGCCGCTGCGGGTCACCACCCGCGCGGATGCCGAGCGCGAGCTCGAGGCGCACACCAGGCTCGGGGCGCGGCTGATCG
>JACQAI010000410.1 GCA_016195115.1 Pseudomonadota bacterium | reverse complement strand
GACCGGCTGGCGTTGCGGTCCCGTGATGCCGGTCGTGACCAGCACGCTGTCCCCGTCGACGCGTGCCCCCGCGATCGCGAACCGCTCGCCCCTGTAGTCGCTGACGCGGCGATTGAACATCTTGACGACGAGATCCTCGAACAGACCCAGGAACTCCGCCTTCTGCGCGTCGGTCGCGGTACGCCAGTGACGGCCGAGCACGAAGCGGCCGATCGTTGGCATGTCGGTCCGATCGACGAGCATCTCATGAAAGCGCGCCTCGCGGTCCGCGGAGGTCAGGGTGTTGTTGGCGATGACCTCGAGCAAATCGTCGCCCAGCGCCTGGACGAGCGCGGCGGCGTCCTTGGCGATGTCCTGGGCTGGCGCCGGCCACGGCGCGATCGCGCCGCACGCCAGCGTCAGCAGCCCGATTGCCAGGTGGCGGATCTTGCGCATGCGCGTTTTCCTCGGACCGACCGTCCAACGAGCAATCTAGCATGAATGGCGCGGGGCAGCCTCGCCTGCGCGGCCGCTAGGCTCGCGCAAAATACTCCGAGCGCGATCAACGCCATACGCAACCAAGCAATCGACCGATCGATCGGGCGGAACGCCAGGGACTGGAACGCCATCGGCGCAGCTCGACATGCGGACACGTCGTCAAAAAATACCACGTTCGCCGGCGCGACATGTGACGCGGTTCATAGTGGAGCGCCGGCCGGGGGCGGTTCCGCCGCATCGTCGGCCGGCGGTGATGTTTGAGGCGGCGCGGCCGTTGAGTCGACTGGAATGCTCCGATCGAGGGGGAGACCCATGAAAACCACTACGGACGAGACCGTCGACGCCGGGGCCGCTCCGCCGGCCCCGTCCGGCAGCCCGACCGGCCAATCACCTGCATCCGACCTGCATTTTCAGGCGCACGATCGACGGCCCGGCGGGGAGGGCACCTGAATTCGACCTGCATTTGCAGGCGCGCGCAGTCCGCGCCGCAGCTCAGGCGGCGCCCGCCGCCAGCTCGAGATCGGCCCACACGCCGGTATGGTCGGACGGCCACAAGGTCGGATCGCCTGGGCTCGGCCGGTCGAAGCACACGCCGCTGGCGATCAGCGCGACGGGACCCGACGTCCAGACGTAGTCGATGCAGCGGTCGAGCCGCGGCCAGTAGGGGTGGGACACCGTGCCGTCGGCGTCGGCGAGCGGCGTGAACGCGGTCGGCGCCGTCTGGGTCGGCCGGAAGCGTTCGGCCATCAGGGCCGCCGACGGCTGGTCCAGGGTGGCGTTGAAGTCGCCGCACACGATGCGGGCCGCGACGTCGTCGCGGCTGTCGATCCAGGCCAGCAGCTGCTCGACCTGGTGGCGCCGCAGGGGGTCGGCGCCGCGCGACATATAAAGGTGCGTGACGTAGACGTCGACCAAGGTGCCGCCGACCCGCAGGCGGGCGACCAGGGCGACCATGTCGCGCGTGCGGAAGTCGAGATTTCCGGTCTCGATCACCGGGAAGCGCGTCAGCAACGCCTCGGCCTCGACCGCCGCCAGGCTGCCGGTGCGGCTCTGCTGCACCACGTGATAGTCGGCGCCGAGCCGCGCCGTCGCGGCGCGGCCGAGCGCGCGCGCCGTCTGCCGCGGGATGCTGACCTCGTTGAGCGCCAGGACGTCGGGCTTGAGCGCGGCGATCCCGTCCTCGATCAGCGTCCGCCGCGCATCCCAGCGCTTGTGATCCTGCTCGAGGTTGAGCGTGGCGACCCGGAACCGCGTCGGGCTGTTCGCCCGCGCGGCGGTCACCACTTGTTGCGCAGCTCGCGCAGCTTGATGAACACGGTCTTGGGGTCGGGCTGATCGGGCAGGTCGGGGAACGCCTCGCGCAAGCGCTTGATCACGCTCGGGCTGGTCAGGCGGAAGAAAGTGTTGATCTCGCGCTCCATCGCCAAGGTGGTGACCAGCGGCTTGCCGGGATCCTGCTGCTGCACCGACGGCAGCAGCGCCTTGGCCTTGGCATTGTCGGGCTCGCGGTCGAGCGTGAAGCCGAGGTTGTTCACGATGTAGTCGTGCCCCGGATAGATCAGCGTGTTCTCCGGCAGCTTGTTGAGCTGGTTCGCGAAGGTGCCGAAGAGCTCGTTGGGATGGCCGCCGTTGTGGCAGTTGCCGGCACCGGCGTTGAACAAGGTGTCGCCGCAGAACAGGGCAGGGTGGTCGCCGTGCGCGCGCAGGCAGATGTGCGCCATGGTGTGGCCGGGCGTGTCGAGGCATTCGAGCTCGACGGTCTTGCCGATCTTGATGACGTCGCCGGCCTTCAGCCCGCGATCCATGCCGGCGATCTTGTCCTTGGCGTTGGCGTGCGCCAGCACCTTGGCGCGGGTCGCCGCGACCACCGCGTCGTTGCCGCCGGTGTGGTCGCGATGTTCGTGGGTGTTGAGGATCTGCGTGATCGTCCAGCCCTTGGCCTTGGCGGCGGCCAGGCACTTCTCGTGATCGAGCGGGTCGACCGCGAGCGCCTCGCCGGTCTGCGGGCACACGATCAGATAGTTGAAGTTGCGGTAGTTGTTCGCGGTCCAGATCTGTTCGACGATCATCGCGGGCGCCTCGTGACACGGGTCGGTGGGACGTTCGGCGCAGTCAATCCGGTTTCCCGGGCGGGCGCAACCGGCGGCGCCGCGCACGCGGGGTTTGCCCGCGGGCGGCCGGGACCTGTAGCGTGAGGCCGCCGCTTTTCCAACGTCGATGAGCCGTCGATGCCTGCCAAACCACCTGCCAAGACCAAGGCCGCCGCCAAGGACAAGCCCGCCGCGAAGGCCAAGGTCGAGGCCAAGAGCAAAGCCCCCGCGAGCCCGAAGTCCGCGGCCAAGGCGAAGCCTGCCGCGGCGCCGAAGCCGGCGGCGGCTGCAGCGAAACCGGCTGCCGCACCGAAACCGGCGCCCGCGCCGACGCCGGTTGCCGCACCGCAGCCCGTCGCTGCGCCGAAACCCGTCGTCGCGCCGAGGCCCGCGCCGGCGCCGAAGCCTGCGCCCGCGCCGATACCCGCCGCGCCGCCGCCGGCCGAGATGACGCTCGCGGGCGAGCAGGCGCGGCTCGCCGAGCTCGAGCGCGCGCTCGGCGAGCTGAGCGTGACGGCCGACGCCGCCAAGGCCGAGTTCGACAAGTTCGAGCGCCGCAGCGCCGCGGTCGGCCAGGCCGGCCGCCAGGGCGAGTTCGCCGCCAAGCAGCGCCAATTCCGGCTGCTCGATGACCGCCTGCGCGGCCTGCGCGCCCGCATCGCGGCGTGTCGCAACAACATCCAACGCCTGAGCGGCGGCCCAGCGGACTGACTGACGCGTCGCCAGAAAATCCCACCAGGAGGAGACCACCATGCCGAGGGTTGCGCCGATCACGGGCAAGGCCGACGTGGCGCCCGAGCACCATCACGTCGTCGATGAGGTCCTCAAGGTGTTCGGCGGCGTGCGCGGCCCGTTCAGCATGCTGCTGCACAGCCCGAAGCTGGCCGAGCGCGTCATCAAGCTGGTCACGTTCTTCCGCGACGACTCTATCGTCGTCGACCAGCTGCGCTCGGTCGGCATCCTGGCGGCGGTGCGCGAGCGCGAAGCCGCCTATGTCTGGTCGGCCCAGGTCGGCGCGGCGAAGCGCAACGGCCTGGACGAGTCCGTCATCGATCTGCTGCGCGCCAAGGGCAATCCCGACAAGCTGACCGAAGAGCAGCGCGAGATCGTCGTCTACGCCCGCCAGATGATGCGCACCAACAAGGTCGACCAGGCGGCGTTCGACGCGCTGCAGAAGCGCTTCGGGACGCAGTGGCTGATCGAGATGACCGCGGCGATCAACTACTTCGGCATGCTGTGCGGCATCGTCAACGCCTTCGACGTCGCCGCCCCACCCGACGGCGACAAGCTCCCGGCGTAGACCCCCCTCCCGGAGCCAAAGGCTTCAGCGCAGAGGACGCGGAGGTCTCGCAGAGGGCGCGGGGGAATGGGAAGCGCGCTACGCGCGCAATTCTTCTCCCCCGCGTCCTCTGCGAGACCTCCGCGTCCTCTGCGCTAGAATCTTTCGTTGGAGGAGCCGCTCAATCGGCGTGGATGTCGGCGGCCTTGATCAGGGCGCTCCAGTGGTCGAGTTCGGCGCGTGAGGCGCGCGCCTGCTCGGCGGCGTCGCCGCCGATGATGTCGAGACCTTGCTCGGCCAGGCGCGCGCGGATGTCGGGCAGCTGCGCCGCCGCCATCACGGAAGCGGTCGCCTTGGCGGCGATCGCGGGCGGCAGGCCGGCCGGCGCCGACAGCGCGAACCAGGTGCCGGCCTCGAAGCCCGGATAGCCGAGCTCGGCGATGGTCGGCAGCTCGGGCATCTGCGCCAGCCGCGCCGTGCCGGTGACCGCGAGCGCGCGCAACAGGCCGCCTTTGACCTGGGGCAGCGCCGACAGCGGGTTGTTGAACATCATGTCGACGTGGCCGCCGACCAGCGCGTTGGTCGCCGGCGCCGCGCCGGTGTAGGGCACGTGGAGCAGATCGATGCCGGCGGCGCG
>JACQAI010000448.1 GCA_016195115.1 Pseudomonadota bacterium | reverse complement strand
TGCCCGCCGCGCCGCGCGCGGCCGGTGGGCCAAGAGGCATTCCGGCAATCCGGCAGGCAAGCCGCGGGGGACGCGGAACCGAACGACCGTGCTGCGTGAGGTGCTGCGCGATGGTGGCGCGGACCCGGCGGCGCTCCGGGCGGTCGTGGCGCAAGCGCTGGCCGACGATGCCGTGGCGGCGCAGCCGGTGATCGAACGACTGTGCGCCGAGCGCCGGCCCTGAGCGCGATGCCCGGCGAACGGCCGCCCTGCATTTTCCCTGCATTTGCAGGTGCGACGGATCAACCGTCGTGGCGCGGCGCGCCCAGAGCACGACGCGTTTGCGTTGACCCGATCCCAAAACAAAACCGTCATCCCGGCGAAAGCGGAGATCCCGCCGGGATGACGGGAAGAGGGGATGACTCTTGCGGTCGGCGCCCGCGCGGCCCGATCCGCCCGACGCCACCCTGTAAATCCCCTGTTCCATCAGGGCGCGGCGCGCCGAGCGGCGGGCGCCGCCCCCGCGTGATCCGGTTGGCGTCGCCCTGTAAAACCCCTGTTCCTGCAGGGCGCGGGGTGACCCGTCTACGACGGCGCGCGCGCGCGCTCCCAGAGCACGCGATCGAAGGTCTCGAGCTGGGCCATGACGCGGCCGTAGATCGAGTCGGGCGGGTAGTTGCCGGCGCCGTTGGTCGCGCCCGGGGCGACGCCGGTCAGCAGCTCGATGACTTCGTCGACGCTGGCGGCTTCCCAGACATGGAACTGGCCGGCGGTGACCGCGTCGGCGACATCCTCGTGGAGCACGACGTTGGCGCGGTTGGCGGTCGGGATCACGACGCCCTGGGTGCCGGTCAGCGCCCCGGCGGCCTGGCAGGTGCGGAAGAAGCCCTCGATCTTGTACGGCACGCCGCCGACCGGCTGGGTGCGACCACGCTGGTCGACCGAGCCCGTGATCGCGATGTCCTGGCGCACCGGCACGCCCGCGAGGTCCGACAGCACCGCGATCAGCTCGGCCATCGAGGCGCTGTCGCCCTCGACCCCGCCATAGCTCTGCTCGAAGGTGATCGAGCAGTTGAACGACAGCGGGATGTGGCGGGCGAACCGTCCGGCGAGGAAGCCCTGCAGCACCAGCACGCCCTTCTGCTGGATCGGCCCGCCGAGCTCGACGTCGCGCTCGATGTTGGAGACCCCGATCCGGCCGATCGAAGCGCGGGCGGTCACCCGCGACGGCGCGCCGAAGGTGTGATCGCCGGATTCGCGCACGGTCAGCGCGTTGACCTGGCCGACCACCGAGCCCGTGGTGTCGATCGTGATGAGGCCGCGCGCGATCGCGTCGCGCACGCGGTCCTAGATCAGCCCGTTGCGCCGCAACCGGCTCCGCAGCGCCGCCGACACGGTGTCGCGGGTGATGTAGCGCGGCTTGTCGCCCGGCACCAGCATGACGGCCTCGTCGACCAGGTCGTCGATCAGCTCGAAGCGCGCGGTCACCTTGTCGCGCTGCTCGGCCCAACGCGCCGCGACCGCGACCAGCCGGGTCACCGCCGATTCGTCGCAGGTCGCGTTGTCGTGGCTCTCGACGCGCTCGCGGATCCGCTTGGCATAGACCGCGAGGTTGTCCGGGGTCGCCTCCATGCGGTCGTCGATCTCGGCCTTGATTTTGAAGTAGGTCTCGAATTCCGGATCGACCGAGAAGAACGCCGCGTACCAGCGCGGCGCGCCGACGATCACGACCTTGACCTCGAGCGGGATCGGGCCGGGTCGAGGCGAACCGGCAATCGGCGTCATGCCGATGCGACCGGGCTCCTCGATGCGGATGACGCGATCGCGCAGCGCACCTTTGAGGAAATCCCAGGTCGCCGAGTTGCGCGCCACCGCCTCGGCGCGCATCACCAGGATGCCGCCGTTGGCGCGGTGCAGCGAGCCCGCGCGCACCAGGGTGTAGTCGGTCTGCAGCGCGCCGCCGCCGATCTGGCGGTACTCGATGCGGCCGAACAGGTTCTCGTAGGTCGGGTTGGCCTCGAGCACGACCGGCGGGTGGGGCACGTTGGCGTTGTCGACCAGGAGATTGACCGAGTAGCGCCGCTCGGGCGGCTCGGGCGGCTCCAGCGCGTCCTCCAGGGGCGGCCGGAACAGGTCGAGGTTGTCGACCACGTCGGCGCGCATCTCGGCCAGCCACACCGCGATGTCCGGGTAGTCGGCGAACTCGTCGATCACCGCCTCGATCAGCGGGCCGGCAACCTGCTCGGCGACATGGCGGTTGAGGTGGTTGACGTGCGCCGCCATCACGGCGCGCTCCTTGATCGCCCAGCGCTTGATGTCGGCCAGGCGGTCGGCGAAGCGTTGGCCGGCTTCGACCAGCGCGGCGCGCTGCTCCTTGGTCTCGGTGCGCTCGCCGCTGCCGGGCGCGCTGTCGGCCGCGACCATCGCGCCCTGGGGCGTGTCGACGATGTCGAGCCCGTGCTTGTGGGCCTCCTCGCGCAGCTCCTCGACGCGCTGCTGGACCTCGTTGCGCAGGCGCTCGGCCGAGCCGCGCACCTGGGCCTCGTAGTCCTCGCTCGACATGGCGTGGGGGATCGCGTCCTGGAGCTGGGGCACGAGGTCGGCGATGCGCCGCTGCAGCAGCCGGCCGACGCCCGGCGGCAGGCTGTAGGGCGCCGGGCTCAAGGGGTCGCGAAAGTCGTTGAGGTAGATCCAATCGGGCGGCGGCGCGCGCAAGGTCACCGCGCTCTCGAGAAAGCCCATGGTCGCAGTCATGCGGCCGCTGCGGTCCTCGCCGACCACGAAGATGTGGAAGCCGGGCTCGGTCACCGACAGGCCGAACTCGAGCGCCTCGCGAGCGCGGCGGTGGCTCGACAGCGCGAACACGTCGGCGCTCGCCGCCGTGCCGATCGCGAATTGCGGCAGCTGCACTTCCTCGGCGGATAGCTTGCGAGCGGCCACGCGCGTCTTTTCCCTCGTTGTCGTTTCCCAGCGTGACGGTGCAGAACTTCGCATCGCGCGGCAATCACTTTTCGACCCCTCCCCCGTGCCGAAGGCATGGGGGAGGGTAGAGAGGGGGCCCGAACCGCCGAGCGAGCGACGACCGGCGTACATTTGGCGCGGGCGCGGCCCCCACCCTACCCTCCCCCACGCTCCGCGCGGGGGAGGGATCGATTGCCCTCAGCTGGCGATGTAGAGGCCGCCATTGATGTGCACGGTTTCGCCGGTGACGAAGCTCGCCCAGTCGCTGCACAGGAAGGCGATGACGCGCGCCACCTCCTCCGGCGTGCCGAGCCGCTTGAGCGGCGTCTGGTCGATCAGCTGCGGCCCGCGCACCTTGAGGAGGGGGACGACCATGGGCGTGTCGATCAGCCCGGGCGACACGGCATTGACGCGCACGCGCGGCGCCAGCTCGAGCGCCAGCGAGCGCGTGAAGCTCAGCACGGCGCCCTTGGCGGCGGCGTAGTGGGCGTGCTGATGGCTGCCGCGGTGACCGGCCATCGAGGCGATATTGACCACCGCGCCGCCATCGCGCAGCGCCGGGCTGGCGGCGCGGCAGATGTAGAATACGCCGTCGAGATTGGCGCCGATGGTCTGGCGCCACTGCTCGTCCGTCATGGTGGCGATCACCTGGTCACGATAGAGCCCGGCGCCGGTGACCAGGAAGTCGATGCCGCCGAAGCGCTCCTGGGCGAGTTTGACGGCGGCGTCGCTGTCGGCCGACTTGGTGGCGTCGCCCTTGAGCGTGGCGACGCGCGTGCCCGCGGGATCGAGCTCGGCACCGAAGCCCTTGAGCCCGGCCTCGTTGAGGTCGCTCAGCACCAGGTTGGCGCCGAGCACGTGGAACAGCCGCGCGATCGCGCGCGTGATGCCGCCGTTGGCGCCGGTCAGCAGCAGCGTCTTGCCGCCGAAATCGAACATGGTTTCCTCCTCAGTTCTTGCTTAACCCTCTCATCCGTCATTGCGAGGAGCGCTGCGACGAAGCAACCCAGGAGTCGCGCGACGGGCGCGGATCGAACATCTCTGGGTTGCTTCGCTTCGCTCGCAATGACGGTGAGGGACACGCTAGGGCACGGTCAGCACGATCTTGCCGATGTGCGCGCTGCTCTCCATCAAAGCGTGCGCCTTCGCGGCCTCGGCGAGCGGGAAGGTCGCGTGGATGACCGGCTTGATCTTGCCCTGGTCGAGCAGCGGCCAGACTTTTTCGCGCAATGCCCGGGCGATCTCGGCCTTGTCGGCGACCGAGCGCGCGCGCAGGGTCGAGCCCGTCAGGGTCAGGCGCTTCAGCATCATGGGCATGAAGTCGAACTCGACCTTGCTCGGCTTCAGGAACGCGATCTGGACCAGCCGGCCCTCGACCGCGAGCGCCGAGACGTTGCGCTGCAGATAGTCGCCGCCGACCATGTCGAGCACCAGCTCGACGCCCTTGCCTTGGGTCAGCTCCTTGGCGCGCTTGACGAAGTCCTCGGTGCGGTAGTTGAGCGCGACGTCGGCGCCGAGCGTGCGGCAGGCCGCGCACTTCTCGTCCGAGCCGGCGGTCGCGATGACGCGCGCACCGAACGCGTGGGCGAGCTGGATCGCGGTCGTGCCGATGCCGCTCGAGCCGCCGTGGATCAGGATGGTCTCGCCGGGCTGCAGGTGGCCGCGCACGAACACGTTGGCCCACACCGTGTAGAAGGTCTCGGGCAGCGCGCCCGCCTCGATCATGGAGAAGCCCTGGGGCACCGGCAGGCATTGCGGCGCCGGCGCCGCGCAGTACTCGGCATAGCCGCCGCCGGTGACCAGCGCGCACAGCGTATCGCCGAGCTTCCAGTCGGTGACGCTGTCGCCGAGCGCCACCGCGGTGCCGGCGATCTCCAGCCCGAGGATCGGCGAGGCGCCCGGCGGCGCCGGATAGTTGCCTTGGCGCTGGATGACGTCGGGGCGGTTGACCCCGGCGGCCGCGACCTTGACGAGCACCTCGCCCGGCTTGGGTGCCGGCAGCGGTCCGGTCGCCGGCACCAGCACGTCGGGTGCGCCGGGCGCTGTCATGTCGACGAACTGCATCTGCTGGGGAAGCTCGGCCATCGGGGTCCTCGCGGGGCTCTTGTCGACACTGTGACTCCTTCCCCCCTTGCGGGGGAAGGCGGGGATGGGGGGTAATGACGGCACGTGGCGGGGAGGAACCATGCCGGAAATCATCGAGCTCAAGCACAGCGCGCCGTGGCGCGAGATCCGCACGACGCCGGAGGATTGGCGCGGCGCCGGCGGGCCGCGGCTGCTCCGGATGCTCCAGGACATGCAGGTGATCCGCGCCTTCGAGGAGACCGTGCTCGAGCTCGCCGGCGAGCAGCTGGTCCATGGCCCGGCGCATTCGAGCATCGGCATGGAGGGCGGCGCGGTCGGTGCGATCGCGCCGCTGACGACGCGCGATCAGGTCAACGGCTCGCACCGCGGCCACCACCAGTTTCTCGCCAAGGCGCTCAATCATGTGGTGCCCGGGTCTCACGACCCACGCAAGGGCCTGGCGGCGCCGGTGCCCGCGATGCTGCAGAAGGCGCTGGCCGAGATCATGGGGCTCGCCCAGGGCTACTGCAAAGGCCGCGGCGGCTCGATGCATCTGCGCTGGGACGAGGCCGGCTGCCTGGGCACCAACGCGATC
>JACQAI010000427.1 GCA_016195115.1 Pseudomonadota bacterium | reverse complement strand
GGCCGACGCAGCGATAGGCGTCGTCGACCACGATGAGCTTCTCGATGCGGTGCTGGTGCAACAGCCGCTTGGCCTCCTCGCGCGTCACGCCGTCGCGCACGGTGACGAGCTTTTCCTTGGTCATCAGCTCGGCGACCGGCTGATGGGGGTTGGTCGCGAAGCGGACGTCGCGGTTGGTCAGGATGCCGACCAGCTTGCCGGTCTTGCGCTCGACCACCGGGATGCCCGAGATGCGGTGGTCGGCCATCAGCTGGAGGGCCGCCGCCAGGGTCTCGTCGGGATGGATCGTGACCGGGTTCACGACCATGCCGGACTCGAACTTCTTGACCTTGCGGACCTCGGCGGCCTGCTGCTCGATCGACAGGTTGCGGTGGATCACGCCGATGCCGCCGGCCTGCGCCATGGCGATCGTCAGCGCGCTTTCCGTCACGGTGTCCATCGCCGCCGACATCAGGGGGATGCCGAGCGTGATCGCGTTGGTCAGCCGGGTCGAGGTGTCGGTCGCCGTCGGCAGGATGGCGGAGGCCGCAGGCTCGAGCAGCACGTCGTCGAAGGTGAGCGCTTCGCGGATATCCATGGCAGCTACTAGCATAGGTCCCGCCGCCTGCCAAGCCGGCCGCGCGGCCGGCGAAAAGTCGCGGATTCCCGCGGCTCCGGAGGCCGCCCGCGAGCCGTGAAACCCGGCCGGAGATTCGCCGCCGGCTGTGAAAGCGGCCACACCGAAGCCGTGGCCTTTCTGCTAAATTCGCCCGATCTCGGGAGGATACCCATGGCTGGAATCCGCGCCTGGCTCGCCGCCGCCGTGACCGTCGCCGTGCTCGCGACGCTGCCGGCCTGGGCGCAGACCCCGCCCGCCGCCAAACCACCCGCGCAACCGCCGGCGCGCGAGGTCGAGCTGGGGCGCCAGGCCGACGCGCTCCAGCGCGACGCCCGCTACGCCGACGCGGTCGTGGCCGCGACCGAGCTCCTGAAGCTGCGCGAGGCGCGGCTCGGCCCCGACCATCCCGACGTCGCCTGGCCGGTGATGCGGCTCGGCGAGCTGCGGCGCATCCAGGGCCGCTACGCCGAAGCCGAGAGCCTGTTCAAGCGCGCCCTGGCGATCCGCGAGACCAAGCTCGGCCGCGACCACCCCGACGTCGCGCACAGCCTGGTGCTGCTCGCCCTGGTCGACATTCCACTCGGCCGCTACGCCGAGGGCGAGGTGTTCGCGCGCCGCAGCCTGGCGATCCGCGAAGCCAAGTTCGGCCGGGACTCGCCGGCTGTCGCCAGCGCGTCCAACGTGACCGGCCTGCTGCTGCGCGCCCAGGGCCGCAACGCCGAGGCCGAGCCGCTGTTCCGCCGCGCCCTGGCGATCTACGAGGCGCACCGCGGACCCGACGACGTCGAGCTCGGCCACGTGCTCAACAACCTCGGCTCGCACTATGCCGCGGTCGGGCGCAACGCCGATGCCGAAGCGCACTACAAGCGCGCCGTGGCGATCCACGAGAAGGCGCTCGGCGCTGACCATCCCGACCTCGCCAACACGCTCAGCAACTTGGGCAACTTCGAGGTCCAGCGCGGCCGCTACAAGGACGCCGAGCCGCTGCTCCAGCGCGCGCTGGCGATCCGCGAGCGGACGCTGGGGCCCGAGCATCCGGCGGTCGCCACCACGCTCAATGTCCTCGCCGAGTGCTATCGCTACCAAAAGCGCCTCGCCGAGGCCGAGCCGCTGCAGCGGCGCGCGCTGGCGATCCGAGAGAAGGTATTCGGCCCCGATCACCCGACGGTGGCGGACTCGTTCAACAACGTGGCGCTGCTCGAACGCGCGCTCGGCCGGCCCGAGGCGGCCGAGGCCGCCTACAAGCGCGCGATCGCGATCGACGAGGCGGCGTTCGGCCCCGACGCGTTCAGCGTCATCAACACCCGCACCAACCTCGCCCGCCTGTATGCCGACGCCAAACGTTACGACAGCGCGCTCGAGCAGAGCCGGCTGGCGACCGACGGCGCCGTGCGTTACCGCCAGTCGGAAGCCGCGCAGCGCGGCGCCGGCGTCGAGTCCGAGCGCGGCCGCTACCGCTCGTTCTTTTTCCTGCACATCTGGCTGGCGTACAAGCTCGGCGAGGAGAAGCCCGGCCAGCGCACCGCGCTCGCCGCCGAGGCGTTCGAGCAGGCGCAGCTGATCTACGCCTCCAAGGCCAGCCAGGCGATCGCCGGCATGGCGGCGCGCTTCGCGGTCGGCGACGATCCGCTCGCCGCGGTGGTGCGCGAACGCCAGGACCTGACCGAGCGCTGGCGCCGGCTCGACGGCGCGATCGTCGCCGCCGCCAGCAAGCCGCCGGCCGAGCGCGACCAAGCCGCCGACAAGGCCGCGCGCGCCGAGCATGCGTCGGCCGGCCAGCGGTTGGCGGCGCTCGACGCCAAGATCGCCCAGGACTTCCCGGGCTATGCCGAGCTCAGCAGCCCGCGGCCCGTCAAGCTCGCCGACCTGCAGAAGATGCTCGGCGCCGACGAGGCGCTGCTCGCCTACGCCTCGAGCACGACGACGACCTGGCTGTGGGCGGTGCGCCGCGATCGGGCGGCGTTCTACAACATCGACATGACGTCCAAAGCCCTCCGCGGCGAGGTCGCGGTGCTGCGCGGGAAGCTCGACCCGACGCGCAACCCCGAGCTCAAGGCGTTCGACGTCAAGCGCGCCTATGCCCTGCACCAATCGGTGTTGGCGCCGGCCGCGCCGCTGCTCGACGGCGTGCGCCATGTCTTCATCGTGCCCGACGGCGCGCTGCAGAGCCTGCCGATCGGCGTGCTCGTGACCGCGCCGCCCGCCGACAAGATCGACTACCGCAAGGTCGCCTGGCTGGCGCGCCAATACGCCGTCACCACCCTGCCGTCGGTGTCGTCGCTGCGCGCGCTGCGCCAGCTCGCCCAGGGCGGGCACGCCCCGGCGCCGTTCCTCGGCATCGGCGATCCGGCGCTCGGCGGCAAGCCGGGCGGCGCCCGCGGCGCCGCCGGCGCGGACGGCGATGACGACGTGCTGCGCCAGCTGGCGCCGCTGCCCGACACCGCCGACGAGCTGCGCGCGCTCGCCCAGTCGTTGGGCGCCGGTCCCGACACCCTTTATCTGCGCGAGCGGGCATCGGAGGCGACGATCAAGGCCCTCAAGCTCGACCAATACCGCGTGCTCGCCTTCGCGACCCACGGGCTGGTGGCCGGCGAGATCGAGGGCCTGGCCGAGCCCGCCCTGGTCCTGACGCCGCCCGGTACCACGAGCGCGGACGATGACGGGCTCCTGAAGGCGTCCGAGATCGCCCGCCTCAAGCTCAATGCCGACTGGGTCATCCTGTCGGCGTGCAACACCGCCTCGGGTGAAACCCCGGGCGCCGAGGGCCTATCCGGCCTGGCCAAGGCCTTCTTCTATGCCGGCAGCCGCGCCCTCCTGGTGTCGCATTGGCCGGTCGCGTCCCAAGCCGCGGTGCGGCTGACCACCGGGGCGCTCGATGCCTTGAAGCGCGAGCCCGAGATCGGCCGCGCCGAGGCGCTGCGCCGCGCCCAGATCGCCCTGCTCGAGGACAAGAGCATCGGGCGCTCCGGCCATCCGATGATGTGGGCACCGTTCGTCATCGTCGGCGAGGGTGCGCCCGGCCATTAGGGCTCGGCGCGGGGCGCCCCCCGCCGCACCGGCCCACTAGGTCGTTTTGACCCCCGGCAATTTTTGCCGCCGACCCGAGATTGCCGACCTGACGGCTTCGCACGCTAAGATTTCTGTTAGTGAAATCAACGTTCTATGGAGATATACCGCGTTGGCACGCAGCGTGC
>JACQAI010000426.1 GCA_016195115.1 Pseudomonadota bacterium | reverse complement strand
GCCGACCGCGGCGCCGTGCTGGTCAACCGCGGCTGGGTGCCGCTCGCCGCCCGGTTGCCGGCGGCGCGGCCGTCCGGGCAGGTCGAGGGCACGGTGCGGATCGAGGGCGCGGTGCGGCTGTCGAGCGTGCCGGGCTGGTTCACCCCGGCCAACGAGCCCGGCGGCAACCTGTGGTTCTACCCGGACGTCGCCCAGATGGCGGCCGCCGCCGGGCTTAGCCGGGTCAGCCCGGTGTTCGTCGAGGCCGGGCCGGCGCCCAATCCCGGCGGCCTGCCGATCGGCGGCCAGACCCAGGTCGAGCTGCCCAACGATCATTTGCAGTACGCCATCACCTGGTATTCCTTGGCAGCGGCCCTGGCGGTCATATATGGACTGTTCTGTCACCGACACCTGAGCGGCGAATCATCCCCATGAAAGCCTACCAGGAGTTGAGCCAGCGCTTCCGGCGGCTGGGGCTGCTCGGCGATGCCCTGGCCGTGCTCGGCTGGGACACCGCGGCCATGATGCCGGACGGCGGCGCGCCGGCGCGCGCCGAGCAGAGCGCCACCGTGTCGGTGCTGATCCACGAGCTGCTGACCGCTCCGCGGGTCGGCGAGCTGCTCGCGGCGGCCGAGGCCGAGCGCGCGCTCGACGACTGGCAGCGCGCCAACCTCGCCGAGATGCGGCGCAGCCATCGCCACGCTACGGCGGTGCCGGCGGCACTGGTCGAGCGCCTGTCGGTGGCGGCGAGCGAATGCGAGATGGCGTGGCGCAGCGCGCGTCCGGCCAACGACTTCACCGGCCTCTTGCCCAAGCTGCGCCAGGTCCTCGCGCTGACGCGCGAGCAGGCCGAGGCCAAGGCCGCGGCGTTCGGCTGCGCGCCCTACGACGCGCTGCTCGACCAGTACGAGCCGGGTGGCCGCGCCGCCGCGATCGACACATTGTTCGGCGAGCTCGAGGGCTTCCTGCCCGCGCTCACCCAGCGTGTGCTCGAGCAGCAGCGCCGGCAGCCGGCGCCGCTGCCCTTGGAGGGCCCCTTCGACGTCGGGGCCCAACGGGCGTTGGGCCTCAAGCTGATGACGGCGCTCGGCTTCGACTTCGCGCACGGCCGGCTCGATGTCAGCCACCATCCGTTCTGCGGCGGCACGCCCGACGACGTGCGCATCACCACGCGTTTCGATCCCGAGGACTTCACCTCGGCGATGATGGGCGTGCTGCACGAGACCGGCCACGCGCTCTACGAGCGCGGCCTGCCGGCGGCGTGGCGCAACCAGCCGGTCGGCAGCGCCCGCGGCATGAGCATCCATGAGAGCCAGTCGTTGCTGGTCGAGATGCAGGCCTGCCGCAGCGACGCCTTCGCGCGCTTCTGCGCGCCGCTGGCGCGCGCCGCGTTCGGGCGCGCCGGTCCGGCCTGGCAGCCCGACAATCTCCATCGCCTGAGCACCCGGGTCGAGCCGGGGCTGATCCGGGTCGACGCCGACGAGGTGACCTACCCGGCGCACGTCATCCTGCGCTATCGGCTGGAGCGCGCGCTGCTCGCCGGCGACCTCGATCTCGCCGAGCTGCCCGGCGCGTGGCGCGACGGCATGCAGGCGCTGCTCGGCATCGTGCCGCCCGGCGACACCGACGGTTGCCTGCAGGACATCCACTGGCCGAGCGGCGCCTGGGGCTACTTCCCGACCTACACGCTCGGCGCCATGACGGCAGCCCAGCTGTTCGCCGCGGCGTGCGACCAGCTGCCGGGCTTGATCGACGATTTCGCACGCGGCGATTTCAGCCGCCTGCTCGGCTGGCTGCGCACCAACGTCCACGAGAAGGGCTCGCGCCACTCGGCCGAGGAGATCCTGGTCCAGGCGACCGGGCGGCCGCTCGGCGTCGCCGCTTTCCGGCGGCATCTGGAAGCGCGCTATCTCGAGCCGGTGCTGGCATGAGGCGCGGCGCCAACAGCGTGCGCTATGTCAGCACCCGCGGCGCCGCGCCCGAGCTCGGCTTCGACGAGGTGCTGCTCGCCGGCCTGGCGCGCGACGGCGGTCTCTACGTGCCCGATCAATGGCCGACCTTGAGCGCGATCGACTGGCGGGCGTTGCGTGGCGCCGACTATCACGCGATCGCATGTGCCGTGATGGCGCCGTTCGTCACCCCGACCATCCCGGCCGAGACACTGGCCGAAATCGTCGCTGAGACCTACGCGGCGTTCCGTCATCCCGCGGTGGCGCCGCTCAAGCAGCTCGGCGCCAACGATTGGCTGCTCGAGCTGTTTCACGGGCCCACCCTGGCATTCAAGGACTACGCCCTGCAGCTGGTCGGCCGGCTGTTCGACCATGTGCTCAGACGGCGCGGCCAGCGCATCGCGATCCTCGGCGCGACCTCGGGCGACACCGGCTCGGCGGCGATCGAGGCGTGCCGCGACCGCGCCGCGGTCGACCTCTTCATGCTGTTCCCGAACGACCGCGTATCGGCGGTGCAGCGCCGCCAGATGACCACGGTCGACGCGGCCAACGTCCACGCCATCGCGATCGAGGGCACGTTCGACGACGCCCAGGACATCGTCAAGGCGCTGTTCAACGACCTGGCGTTCCGCGACACCGTCAATCTCGCGGCGGTCAATTCGATCAACTGGGCGCGTATCATGGCCCAGATCGTCTATTACGCCAGCGCCGCGCTGGCGCTCGGTGCGCCCGACCGGCCGGTCGCGTTCGCCGTGCCGACCGGCAATTTCGGCAACGTCTTCGCGGCCTACGCAGCGCGCCGCATGGGGTTGCCCATTGAGCGTTTGGTCATTGGCACCAACCGCAACGACATCCTGGCGCGCTTCTTCGCGTCGGGCGCGATGACGATCGGCGCGGTCGAGCCGTCGCTCAGCCCGAGCATGGACATCCAGGTGTCGAGCAACCTCGAGCGCCTGCTGTTCGAGCTGCTCGAGCGCGACGGCGCGGCGCTCGCCGCGTGGATGGCCCGCTTCCGCGCCAGCGGCACGGTGACCTTGGAAGCGCCGCGTCTGGCGCGGGCGCGCGAGCTGTTCCACGCCGCGCGCGTCGACGACGCCGCGACCACCGCGACGATCGCCGAAGTCTGGCGCGAGACCGGCGAGCTGATCGATCCGCACAGCGCGGTCGGCGTGCGCGCGGCCCGCCTGCAGCGCGGCGACCCGCGCACGCCGATGATCTCGCTCGCCTGCGCCCATCCGGCGAAATTCCCCGACGCGGTGCGCGCGGCGACCGGCATCACCCCGGAGTTGCCGCCGCATCTTGCGGGTCTCATGACCGCGCGCGAGCGCATGGCGGTTCTGCCCAACGACCGCAACGCGGTCGCCGCCTTCATCCTGTCGACGCTCGGGCGCGGCACGCCGCGCGCCGCTGGAGATGCCGCATGACCACGCGCGTCACGACCCTGCCGAACGGCCTGCGCGTCGCGACCGACGCGATGACCCAGGTCGACACCGTGTCGCTTGGCGTCTGGGTCGGCGTCGGCACGCGCAACGAGACGCCGGAGATCAACGGCGTCGCCCATCTGCTCGAGCACATGGCGTTCAAGGGCACCGAAGGGCGATCCGCGCGGGCGATTGCCGAAGCCATCGAGGACGTCGGCGGCCACCTCAACGCCTACACGACACGCGAGCACACGGCCTATTACGCCAAGGTGCTGACCGACGACGTTAGCTTGGCGGTCGACATCGTCGCCGACATCCTGCAGCGCTCGGTGATCGACGAGGACGAGCTCAAGCGCGAGCGCGCGGTCGTGCTCCAGGAGATCGGCCAGGCGGTCGACACGCCCGACGACATCGTGTTCGACCACTTCCAGGCGACCGCGTTTCCCGACCAGCCGCTCGGCCGGCCGGTGCTCGGCAAGGCCGACATCGTCGAGCGCCTGAGCCGCACCGACCTGTTGGGCTATCAGCGTGGCCACTACGGCGCCGAGAACATGGTCGCGGTCGCCTCCGGCAACATCGACCATGACCGGTTTGTCTCCGAGATCGGTGCGGCGTTCGCCGGCCTGCCGGCGGCGCCGAGCAACGGCCTCGACGGCGCGAGCTATCGCGGCGGCGATTTCCACGAGGAGCGCGAGCTCGAGCAGGTGCACTTGGTTATTGGGTTCCCTGGCGTGTCGTTCTACGACGCCGACTACTACGCCCACACGCTCTACTCGATGGTGCTGGGCGGCGGCATGTCCTCGCGCCTGTTCCAGGAGGTGCGCGAACGCCGCGGCCTGGTCTACTCGATCTACGCCTTCAGCGCGACGTATCGGGACGGCGGCTTGCTCGGCATCTACGCCGGCACCGGCCAGTCGCAGCTCGACGAGGTCCTGCCGGTGATCTCCGATCAGCTCATCGGCCTCGCCGACACGGTCACGGCCGAGGAGCTCGACCGCGCGCGCGCTCAGCTGCGCGCCGGCACCCTGATGGCGCGCGAGAGCACGTCGTCGCGCGCCGAGTCGCTGGCCCAGCAGATGCTGGTCCACCGCCGGCCGATCCCGGTTGCGGAGCTGCTCCAGAAGCTCGAAGCTGTGACCTTGGACGACGTCCGGCGGCTGGCGCGGGCGACACCCCAGACGCCGCCGACCGTGGTAACATTGGGGCCGAGCGGCAACCTCGATCCGTTCGAGGTGATAAGGTCGCGGTTGGGTTAGGCGAGGAAAGGCGCGTCGGGGCGGGGACGATGGTTGCACTGTTTGCGGATCCCTTGCCCGAGGTGCTGCTGCGCGGGCCGCGCGTCTATCTGCGGCCGCCGAGCCGGACCGACTACCGCGCCTGGATCCAGCTGCGCGCCGCCTCGCGCGATTTCCTGACGCCCTGGGAGCCGGCGTGGCCCGACGACGCGCTGACCCGGGCGTGCTACCGCCGGCGGCTGCGCCGCGCCGCGCTCGACTGGCACGAGGACGGCGGCTACGCCTTCCACATCCTGCACCGGCGCGACGACCGGCTGCTCGGCGGCATCGGGCTCAACAACGTGCGGCGCGGCGTCGCCCAGTCGGCCAGCGTCGGCTACTGGGTCGGCGCCGACCATGCCCGCCAGGGCTACATGACCGAGGCGCTCAAGGCGACGCTCGAGTTCGCCTTCGACCATCTCGGCCTGCACCGCATCGAGGCCGCCTGCCTGCCGAGCAACGCCGCCAGCCGCCAGCTGCTCGCCAAGGTCGGCTTCCACGAGGAGGGCCTGGCGCGGCGCTACCTACGCATCAACAACGCCTGGGAAGACCACACCCTCTACGGCATGCTGCGCGAGGACGTGCGGTAGGGGGCGGCTCAAGCCGCCCTTGGCTTGACCTCGCGGTCGAGCCGCTCGCCGAGGATCTCGGCCGCGGCCTCAAGCTCGAAATCGCGCTGCAT
>JACQAI010000425.1 GCA_016195115.1 Pseudomonadota bacterium | reverse complement strand
TCCGCAGCCACGTCGAGGTCGATCCCTGGATGGGTCTGCGCGGCTTCAATGCCGTGGCGTCGCTGATCGAGGACTATCGCTGGGCGGTCGACCTCGAGCTGTGCGTGTTCCCGCAGGACGGGCTGACCAACCTGCCCGGCACCGACGAGCTGCTGGTCCAGGCGCTCAAGCGCGGCATCGCCAAGGCGATCGGCGGCGCGCCGCGCTACGACACCGACCGCCACGCCCAGATCCGGCGCATCTTCGAGCTCGCCCGCGAGTATGACGTCAACATCGACTTCCACCTCGATGTCGGCATCGGCGCCGAGGAGCTTGATTGCCTGCTGGTCTGCGAGCTCACCGAGAAATATCGCCTCGGCGGCCGCGTCACCTGCGGCCACATGACCAAGCTGTCCGCCCTGCCGCAGAGCGCCATCGAACCGGTGGCGCGTCGCCTGGCCGACGCCGGGGTCAGCGTCACGGTGCTGACCGCGACCGAGCTCTATTTGATGGGCCGCGACACCGACCACAACGTGCCGCGTGGTGTCGCCGACGTGCACTTCCTGGCCAAGCACGGGGTCAACTGCTCGCTGTCGAGCAACAACGTCCTCAACCCGGCGACGCCGTTCGGCGACTGCTCGCTGATCCGCATGGCCAGCATGCAGGCCAACATCTGCCAGGTCGGCCTGCCCGAGGACCTGCGCGAGTGCTTCGCGATGGTCACCGAGCGCTCGGCCAAGATCCTCCGCGCCGACGACTACGGCATCAAGGTCGGCAACCCGGCCGACATCGTGGTGATCGACAGCCCGAGCTCGGAGCGCGCGATCGCCGAGATCCGCCACCCGGTCGCGGTCTTCAAGCGCGGCCGCCGCACCGTGACGTGGCACCCCGCCGAGCTCGCCAAGCCTGCGTTCGAGTTGACCCGATCCCAAGACAGAACCGTCATCCCGGCGAAAGCCGGGATCCAGGATCACGAGCTCCGACACCCGTCACGCGCTCCTGGATCCCGGCTTTCGCCGGGATGACGCGGAGAGGGATGAGCGCGGCGATCGCGCCGGTTGCCGGCGCGGCACTTGTCTTGCAGTCTCCTGGCCGATGCTCCTCTTCCTCCTTCGCCGCGTGCTGCTCGTCGTCCCGGTGCTGTTCGGGTTGCTGCTGCTGACCTTCGTGTTGACGCGGGTGGTCCCGAGCGATCCGGCGGCGGCGCTGGCGGGCGACCAGGCGACGCCGCAGCAGATCGCCGAGCTGCGCGCCACCTACGGCTTCGACCGGCCGCTGCCCGAGCAGTTCCTCCACTATCTGGTGCAGATCGCGCACGGCGATCTCGGCTCGAGCTATTTCACCCGCCGGCCGGTGATCGAGGACCTGATCGAACGGCTGCCAGCGACATTGGAACTGACCTTCTTCGCGCTGCTGCTCTCGGTCGGACTCGGCATCCCGCTCGGCGTCGTTGCCGCGCTCCACCACAACCGCTGGCTCGATCAGGTGCTGCGCGTGTTCTCGGTCGGCGGCATCGCTATCGCGTCGTTCTGGCTCGCCTTGATGCTGCAGCTCGTGTTCGCCATGGAGCTCGACCTGCTGCCGTTGCGCGGGCGGATCAGCATTACGGGCGACGCGCCGCCGCACCTCACCGGCTCCTATCTGATCGACGCGCTGGTGTTCTGGCGCCCCGACATCCTCAGGGACGCGCTCGAGCACATCGCCCTGCCTGCCGCGACCCTGGCGTTCGGTTCGCTCGCCACGATCGTGCGCTTCTCCCGCTCGGGCGTGCTCGAGACCCTGCAGAAGGACTTCGTCACCTTCGAGACCGCGATCGGCTATCCGCGCCGCGTCATCATCGCCAAGTACGTGCTGCGCAACTCGCTGGTCAGCACGGTGACGCAGATCGGCCTGCTGTTCGGCGGGCTGATCGCCGGCGCGGTCGTGGTCGAGGCGGTGTTCGACTGGCCGGGCATCGGCGGCTACGCCGCGGGCGCGGTGTTCAGCGCCGACTTCCAGCCGCTGCTCGGCGTCACCTTGCTGATCGGCGCGGTCTACGCCGGCGTCAACATCGTGGTCGATCTGATCCACGCCTGGATCGATCCGCGCGTCGCCGAGACGATGTGATGAACCTGATCTGGCTCAAATTCGCACGCGACCGCTCGGCCCTGACCGGCCTCGTGATCGTCGCGCTGGTGGCGCTGATCGCGCTGCTCGCCTACCAGATCGCGCCCTATCCCGAGGACGCCTTCAGCTCCGATCCGATGCGGCGGCTGCGTCCGCCGGGGGCCGAGCATCTGCTCGGCACCGACAGCCTCGGCCGCGACATTCTTTCGCGGGTCGTCTTGGGAACCCGCATCGCGCTCGGCATCGCGCTCTCGGTGGTCACCGCGGCGATGGCTATCGGTGTGCCGCTCGGCCTGGTCGCGGGCTATTTCGGCGGCTGGCGCAGCGAGGCGGTGATGCGCGTGACCGACGTGTTCCTGGCGGTGCCGCAGCTCATCCTGGCGCTGGCGCTCGCCCAGCTGCTGCGCCCGAGCTTGGAGTCGGCGATGGCCGCGCTGATCCTGACCTATTGGCCGTTCTTCACCCGCATCGTCTACGCCGAAACCCAGCGCCTGCGCCACGCCATGTTCGTCGAGGCGCTCGAAGGCCTGGGCGCGCGGCCGCTGCGCATCATGTTCCTCCACATCCTGCCCAACATCGCCTCGCCGATCATCGTGCGCGCGACCATCGGCATGGGCTACGCGATCCTGACCGCCGCGGTGCTCGGCTTCCTGGGCATGGGTGCGCCGCCGCCGCAGCCCGAATGGGGCCTGATGGTCGCCGAGAGCCGCGACTACCTGCCCGACGCCTGGTGGTTCGCGACCTTCCCGGGCCTGGCGATCTTCCTGGTCGTGTTCGCCTTCAACCTGCTGGGCGACGGTCTGCGCGACATCGTCGATCCGCGGTTGCGACGCTCGCGATGACCGCGGTGCTCGCCATCCGCGACCTCTCGGTCGCGATCCGCACGGACGACGGCCTGGCCGAGGTGCTCGATCATGCGACCCTCGAGATCGCGCGCGGCGAGATCGTCGGCGTGGTCGGCGAGTCGGGCTGCGGCAAGTCGACCCTGGTGCGCAGCGTGCTCGGCATCCTGCCGCCGGCAGCGCGGGTGACCGAGGGATCGATTAGATTCGATGGCGTCGAGCTGACGACGCTCGATGCCCGTGCCATGGCGCGCGACATCCGTGGCCGCCGCATCGGCTTCATCCCGCAGGATCCCTACCAGGCGTTCAATCCGGTGTTCCGCGTCGGCACGCAATTGCTCGAGGTCGCGCGCTGGCACGGCACCGGCGACCAAGCTGCCGACCGCGCGCGCCTGATCGAGCTGTTGCGCCAGGTCCAGATCCCGGATCCCGAGGGCGCGCTGGCGCGTTACCCGCACCAGTTCAGCGGCGGCCAGCGCCTGCGCTTGCGGATCGCCGCCGCGATGCTGTGCCGGCCCGACCTGATCATCGCCGACGAGCCGACCACGGCGCTCGACGTCACGACGCAGAAGCAGATCATCGCGCTGCTCGGCGCGCTGGCGCGCGAGTCCGGCACCGCGATGCTGTTCGTCACCCACGATTTCGGCGTCGTCGCCGAGCTGTGCGACCGCGTCGTGGTGATGTACGCCGGCCAGACCGTCGAGTGCGGCGCCAGCTCGGTCATCCTCGATCGGCCCCGGCACCCCTACACGCGGCTGCTACTCGACTGCCATCCCGATCGCGCCGCCACGCTCGCCGGAATCCCGGGCTCGGTGCCGTCGGTGATCGCGGCCCCTTCGGGCTGCCGCTTCCACCCGCGCTGCCCGTCGGCGAGCCCGGTTTGCAGCACGGCGCTGCCGCCCGCGACCGTATTGGGGCCCGACCACGAAGCCGCGTGCGTGCTGTTCGGCGCCGGCGAGAGCCATGCCAGCGCCTGACATCATCCTCGAGACCGGGGGCCTTGCCACCTGGCTGGGCGGCGAACGCCGCTGGCTGCGCACCGCGCAGCCGCCGGTCCGCGCAGTCGACGGCGTCGATCTCGCGGTACGCGAAGGCGAGATCCTGGGCATCGTCGGCGAGTCGGGCTGCGGCAAGACCACGCTCGGCCGCACGCTCTTGGGTGTGCTGAGAGAAACCTCGGGCGACATTCTGCTCCGCGGCAAGGTGGTGAGCGGGCTGACGCCGCGCGCCGCGCGTCAGGCGCGGCGCGAGATCCAGTACGTCCACCAGGACCCTGGCGCGGCGCTCGACCCG